>JAHEFT010000027.1 GCA_024640025.1 Chromatiales bacterium | reverse complement strand
AGCGTCTTCTGGCCGTTCTAGACAGGCAACTGGCAGGCCGGGAATATATCTGCGACGAATACAGCATCGCCGACATCGCCACCTGGCCCTGGGCGGTCACCCATAACTGGTCCGGCATCGACATCGAGGGGCTGGTCAACCTCAAGGCCTGGCTGGAGCGCATGGCTGAACGGCCTGCCGTGGCGAAAGGCAGAAACATCCCGGAACGCGGTTCGAAAGACGACACCACCAAAGCCGGGCAAACCATCATAGTTCGGTAGGGAGGATTCAGCCGAGGTGGGGACCCGTGTACTTGCTCACAGGACTATCGGCTGTCGGGAACAGCCGATAAGTGCACAGGGATGTCTTGAACGTGTCCTGTGAGCAAGTACACGGGTCCTCGCCGGGTTCGGAGTTCGATTTCCGGCCTGTGTCAGGCTTCCACAATTTCAGAAGCGCAGTTCGAAAGTCGCGCCGAAGATCGGCGCAGGGTCGTATTTGCTCTCGCTGATGGTTTCACCGGAAGCATCCTTGATCTTCAGCTTGCCGGCGAATTCCATGCCCGCAAACAGGGCCAGCTTGACCGTCTTGTTGGGCTCCCAGGCCGCCGAGGCAACCAGGGGAATGGACTGGTCACGCCCGATGCCGCCCGGCGTGGTGCCGTCTTCGGCCAACCGGAATTCGAGGTTTTCGTAACGCGAAGTGAAACCGAAGGACCAGGCATTGCTGGCCTGGTATTTGAGTGTCAATCCGGGACCCTGGGATGAGGCCAGCCCGCCGCCGGTCGACAGGTTCCAGCGCTCGCTGATGTTCCAGTCGATTACCAGTATCGGGAATACCTGGGTGCCGTTTTCAATCCTTGAAAAGACACCGATACCCGGGCCGATGGTCAGATCAGGGCTCAGCCGCCAGGCGGCCGCGGCAAACAGGCCGTAAGTGCGCCCTTCGCTGGTATCGGCGTCTTTTTCACCGTTATAGCGCGCTGTGGGGATCAGGATGATCGATCCCTTTTCGCCAAAACCAAAACGCCCGATCAGTGAAATGCGCGTATCTTCAATTTCTTCCCACGGCGCGCCATCGCCAATCCCTGTAAGCGCGTCGAAATCATACGTCGAGTTGCCGCCGCCCGCGTATATACCCAGAGCGTTGCGCCGATCCCAGGCGTAGGTGACGCCCATCCCGCCGAACCAGCGGTTGACGGAAAAGCTGCCATCGACGTCCGAGAGATCCGCGCTTGACTGAAAAGCGACAGCGCCGTCGAAATTAAAGGATACCGGGTCGCTCGCCGGCGCCTGCGCCGCAACATCGTGTGCGAATAGGGAACAGGAAATCGCGGCGATGGCGAGCGTTTTGATGAAACGGGACATTTGATCGAACCTCTGTGTCGTATCAGATAATTACAGGCGCGCAGTATACCTGATCCGGCCTGTCACTCCATTACCGCCGACAATGACAAAGTTCAGCCGTCTGCGCTGTCCCGCTGGGCAATTTCCTTGCGGGCATCGCCGCAGGGATCTGCGCTGCTGAGGAAACGGTCAGACATGGACTTGGCCAGCAGCGAGATTCCGACCGTTGCCACCGCAAGCCCGGTGCTCTTGACCGTGCCCGCAGGGTCCAGCTCAATCGCCGGCGCCGCCAGCGTGCCCCCGACCTTGATCAGGGGGTTGATCAAAACTCCCGCACTCAATCCCAGGCCTTTTCGCGGCTTTGTGTTGAAGGAAAGATCAATTTTTTCGGTGTTCAGGTCGATGTTCCCCTGGCTGAGGATGGTTAATTGCTCGGTGTGCAAAATCACCGGAAAAACGTCGACTTTTCCCGATACCGCGTCCGCCGCTATCACTGCACAGTCGAGCCGCGTATATTCGCTGGTCTTTGCGAAGGGGTTGAGGACGACGAACAGCTCAGTGATGAAATCGGAAAGTATGCTGAGGCCCGCCTCGGCAATCTGGCCGGAGCCATAGTAAGCTCTCAGTTTGCCATCGAACGAACCCGCCATTTCCCGGCGCGTCTCCCCGGTTCCATCGACGAGTAAGTCAAGTTCCACCGGTGGGAAGGTCCTGGGGTCCTGTCCTGGAACCGCACTCAGCCCAAGCCGCATATCCTTACCGTGCAGGCTGAGATGAAATCGGGGTGTCGCGCCACGGTCATCGAGATGGGCCTTACCGCTGAATACGCCACCATGTGAGCCTTTCAGGGTAAATGGGCTAAGCTCCATCAGGTTGTGGGTCAGGAGCAGGCCAACCTCGATATCTTCCAGCAGGGTGTTGTCCAATTGAAGTTTGGCAACACTAAGATCCAGGTCGAGATTGTAGCCGAGCTCCGCTACGCTCATGACGGGCCTGTCGTCGAACAGGTATTTGTTTTCCGGTTTGGTTTCCTCCGCCCCGGCGGACTTTTCCTTGGCCGTCCACTGGCTGATGTCGAAATACGGGGAATCGATCTTGCCATGTACGCGGGTAACATCGCCCAGGCCAATACTCAGGTCACCCTGGGCCCGGCTTTTTCCCAGGGTTACCTGCAGGTCCTTCAGGTCGAACTCTGCAGGAGTTCCCTCCAGGTGGGTCGCAAGGGAGAACGGTTCCGGCTTGAGTGTTTGCCCAAACACTTTGGCCAGGCCGGATACATCCTGACCCGAGGCCTGGACGGATAATTTGAAGCGTTTTTCAGGAAACAGCTCGCCGTCGATGGTGGCCCTTATTTCCCCTATTTCGATTTGTACCTGGTCAAGACGGGTTTGTGTCTGTTCGTTGTGCAATTGTCCGCTGGCCTTGAAGGGCACTTCCGGCAGGTCTCTCCCAGGAACCAGGAACGAGATATCGCTGAGCCTGGGCAGGGCAATGTCGAAGCGGGCATTCGCCCCCATCGGGTGCTCCATGTCCGCGATCTGGCCCTGCAGTTCCATTTGAATATCACCGAGATTGCCATCGAGGACCTTGAATAACATGCCCTTGCCTTCCGGCTTTACCTCGGCGTCCAACACCAGGGGCTGGTCCGGAATCCCATCCTGGCCGAATGAACGGGCCAGTTGACCTGCATTCCTGATGTCGAGATGGATGTTCAGGTCGCTGCCGGCGTAGTGCTTTTCAAGTTTTAGAATACCTTCGATGGTTGCCTGGTTATCGTCAAGTCTGATGTCTATCCCCTCGAGTTGAAGCTGTTGGCCTTTCCGCTCAATCTTGCCTTGTGCAGTGAAAGAGGCAGCGGGCAACCTGGTGTCCGGAAACAGGAAAGACAGGTCACTGAGCCGGGGCAGGCTGATGTCGAAGTTGCCATCCATCACGAGCGGTTCTTGCAGGTCCGGGATTCGACCGTCCAGGTCGAGCCTGATCTTACCCAGGTTGCCTTTTTTTACCCGCAGAGACAGGCCGTTGCCGGCGGGTTTGACCACTGCGTCCAATTTCAGGGGTTGGTCAGGCAGGTCGTTCTTGCCGAACAGGCGTCCGAGGGCCGCGGTGTTCCTGATATCCAGGTCGAGATTCAGGTCGCTGCCGGCGTAACGGTTTTCCAGCATCAGCAGGCCGTTGGCGTTTGCCTGGTCACCGGCCAGGTTGATGTTCACATTATCCAAAGAAAGCTGCTTATGCTTCAGTGCAAACCGGCCCTTGATGGCCAGGGGTGCGGCCGGGATCATTTTCAGTCCCGCGATGGCCGCCAGGTGACTGGGATCCGGAGATGAAAATGCGATGCTGAGGTTTGGTTCCAGCGCATCCGGCAGGCGCCCCAGTGCACCGTCCGCCTCGAGAGTCGTCGCACCCTGGCTGACTTTGGCCTGGATTGAAAAAAGGCCGGTTGCATCGCTGCTCAGTGTGCCGTCGAGGTCGAGCGGGCCAAGCAACTGTTGTGGCTGCCCCAGCAAGGTGGTCCAGCGACCGGCCTCGTCGCTCTGGAAGTGGATTTCAAGTGCAGTTCCCGAGAAGCCCTGTCTGGTGCTGAAATGGCCGCTGACTTCCAAAAGGTCGCGGTCGGTCTTCAGTGTCGTCTTGTTAACCTGGACGCCATCGTTCTCGAAAGTTACCCGTGTTTCATGGCTGAAAGCGTCCTCCACCATGCCATCGACCCCGAACACTTTCGCCAGCGCACCCAGGTTGGGGCCGTCGACCGAGAAATGGATGTTTCCTGCGCGTGGTTTGATCAACCGGTCCAATTCACCCGTTGCACTGATGTCCACGGTGCCCAGGTCACCGTCCAGGTCAACCTTGGTCATCCTGCCTTCGGTGTTGAGTTTCAATTCGTAGTCGAAAGCGCCTTCGCTGAATAACGGCAATTTGAATTCGTTCAGAATATCCCTGATTTCGGGGCCTTTGAGTTGGGCTGTGACATTCACGCCCGACCAGTCGGCTGCATCCTGAACCGATCCGGAGCTCTGAAACGTCATGTCACCAAGGCTGGCCTTCACTTCATGCTCGAGCGATCCGCCGTAAAAGAGCGCGCTGAACGGGGTCATCCATCCATCGAATGAAAATGCTTCATCATTGACGTTGCCGGAACCATTGCCTTCCCAGCGGTTGTCCGCATGGTGCTGCATCGAGAGACCGGAGACCTTGATGTCCAGCGGAAGCTTAAGATCCGGTCCGCTGAGAACCACTTCACAGTTGTTCACGGCCAGTTCATTTAGCCGCACCGGTAGGTCCTTTCGTTTCAGCGAAGCGGATTCCGGTTCCGGCTCGGCGCCATCCCGGTGAAACATATCCCAGTTGGCTTTGCCTTCATCGTTCTTGCTGAGCGACACTTTGCAGTCCCGCAGATCCAGGCGCGGAAAAACCGGCCGATTGCCAAACAGGCTTCGAAGATCAACAGAGATGACCAGGTGACCAACCGTCGCCATATCCGGTTGACCGGCCCAGGCAGCATTTGCGAAGTGGACGCCGCTGGCTTCAAGCGTTGTGACGCGGCCAAGAGTCAGCTTGGCCGGGCCTTCGATGCCGAGTTCCCGCCCGGTGTATTTCAGTGAATTGGAAGCGAGCTGTGATTTGAGGAAAGATTCATCGTGCGTCAGGTACCAGGCGAGGCCCGCCGCGCCTACAACAAGCACGATCAGAACCAGTGAAAGGATCAGCAGAAAACGGCGCATGGCACTATAAATTATAGCCGGAAACTATTGGGCCAGCGCTTCGGCCAATGCAGCACATAGCGCACTTTGTAAAGCCCAGTCTTCCGTCTCGCTCGCAACGGCGCGGGCGCTGTGCAATGCAACCACCACGTTCTGTTCCGGGTGCACGCATATCCCCTGGCCGAATATGCCGGAGGCACGGTAGGCACCGGGATTATCCAGCCACCACAGGTAGCCATATGTCGGGTTGGCGGCCGACGGCCCCGTGGATTGTGCCATCCAACCGTCCGGCAGCACCGCCGTTCCATCCGGCAACTGCCCGTTGGACAGCGCAAACAGTCCCAGCCGGCCATAGTCGCGCAACGTGGCATTGATACAGCAACCGCCGAATTCACCCCCGCCGGGTTCGGTCAGCGTCCAGTAGGCGTTCGCTTCCATACCGAATGGCTGCCAGATCTTGTTCTGCAGATAGGTCGAAAGGTTGTTGCCAATGGCTGAACGCAACAGCGTTCCTACCAGGTTGGTCTCGGCCGTGTTGTAGTTGAAAACCTCTCCCGGCGCCGAGTCCCGCTGTTTCTGGCCCAGGTAATCGTACAGGGCGACGGTCTGCCAACTGGCGCTGTTGATGTCAGACGCCGGGTCGGCATAGTCTTCGTTCCATTGCACTCCGGACGCCATCTGCAGGATGTTGCGGATGCTCGATTCGTCATACGGCGAACCCTTGAGGCGGGGCAGGTAATCACTGACCATTTCATCAACGCTATCGATATAGCCGTCACGAATGGCTGCGCCGACCAGCATCGAAACGACCGATTTGGTGACGGAAAACGAAATCCACCGGGATTCCCTGTCATTGCCCAAACCGTAACGCTCATAGGCAATTTTGCCGTCTTTCAGAACGAGGAGCCCCGCCACATTTTGTTTGACGAAGTACTCGTCTACCGTCATTGAGCGATTTTCAGTCTGCACCTGCACGGCTCCGAGTTCCACCGGCGCCTCCGGCAATTCGAGCACGGACTCACCGGCGACGATAGCCCGCGTCGGAAAAATCTTCTCGATGTTCCGGTATCCGGAAACCTGCTGTTCGGGTGTCCAGAACAGGATTTTCTGGGGCGGTCCAAAATTGGCGGTGTCATTGGCCTGCGGCACATAAGGCGCTTCGGCATGCAGTGTGCCGATGGCGCCGGGCAACGCCAGCAGTAAAATGCTCAACAGGAAGGCTTTCATGGTCTGATTCCGGGTCGGTTGGGTCAATTTCGTATCATAACCTGCAAACAAACTGTCGGCAGCTTACTGTGGCAGAATAGGCCGGTCGATTTACAGGGGAACACCATCCAATCGTGGGTATATTCGAAGAACTGAAACGTCGCAACGTCATTCGCGTGGGTATCGCCTATGTGCTGGCGGCGTGGGTTCTGCTGCAGATCATCGATTTTGCACTGGAGGTGATTTCGGCTCCGGACTGGATCCTGCAGGTTTTCGTGCTGGCGGCTGTCGTCGGGCTGCCGGTTTTCCTGATTTTTGCCTGGGTGTTCGAAATGACGCCCGACGGCATCAAGCGGGAATCGGAGATCGACCGCAGCAGCTCCATCACCCCAGCCACCGGCCGCAAGCTGGACCGCGTCATCATCGTGTTCCTGTCGCTGGCCGTTGTGATACTGCTGGCCGACCGATTTTACCGTTCGGAATCACCGGAAGGTCCGGCAAGCCAGCCGCCTTCTGTCGCTGTCCAATCTGAATCGGCAAAGAGTAAACCCGCTGCCCCGGAGCAGGCTGCCGTCGGGGCGGTCAGCGAGCAGGATGGACGTTCTGTTGCCGTTCTGCCGTTTGTGAACATGTCCGCAGACGCAGACCAGGATTACTTCTCAGACGGCATTTCGGAAGAACTGCTGAACGTGCTGGTGCGCGTGGAAGGCTTGCGCGTGCCTTCACGGACGTCTTCCTTCACTTTCAAGGGCAGCGACAAGAACGTCACCGAAATTGGCCGGGAACTCCAGGTCGAGCACGTACTGGAAGGCAGCGTACGCAAATCCGGAAACCGCATCCGGGTGACGGCGCAGTTGATTGACGTCGATACCGACACGCACCTTTGGTCCGAATCCTACACTCGAGAACTGGACGATATTTTCGCGGTGCAGGACGAGATCGCCCAGGCCATCGTCGGCGCCCTGAAAATCACCCTGAGCGGGGATCAGCAGAAATCGCTCGCCAGCCACTCCACCGGCAATGTCGAGGCCTACAACAAGTACCTGCTGGGGCGTCATCTGTGGAACCAGAGAACGGTTTTTAGCCTGCGGGCGGGAGTTGTCCCTTTGCTGGAAGCGGTTGAACTGGATCCGGACTATGACCAGGCCTGGGCGGCCCTGGCCGACACCTACGCTTTAATCCCGGAGTATAGAGCCGGTTCAATCGCAGAGTATGTGCCCCTGGGCATTGAAGCGGCGGAGAAAGCGCTGTCGATCAACCCCGACTCCGCTCGCGCACTGACGACCCTGGCCTACATTCGATTCATGTACGAGTTTGAGCATGATGAGGCGCTGGCTGATTTTCAGCGGGCGATCGAACTGGAACCGGGCTATGCAACCGCTCACCAGTGGTACGGTGAATTACTGGCCGTGTTGCGCCGGACAGATGAAGCCATGCAGCAGCTGGATATTGCGGCGCATCTGGACCCATTATCCGCCGTGATCTCCCAGGTGAAAGCCTGGCTTTTGCTGGGTGCAGGTGACTTTGAAGAGGCGCAACGACAATTTGAAATTACGCTGCAAATGCATCCTGAATACCCGAGCGCAGTAGGGAACCTGGCTGCTCTCCAAATGATGCAGGGTAATTATGGTGAAGCACGGAAGAACGCCGCGCATGCGGCCCGCCTGTTAAACAACGATCCGGCGCCTGACCTGGCCGTGATCGACGCCCTGGAAAACCCCGCACTAAAACCCCGCGCCCTGGAGTTGCTGCTGTCTTCAACCGATATTCCTGATGGCGTTCTATTCAGAGCCCTCTACCTGATGATGCTGGGTGAGGAAGAATTGGCATTGTCAAACCTGGAATCGGCCTTTGAAAAAGGCGATCCCTATGCCGTTCACGTAAATCGCCTGACGGTTTACGATCCACTGCGCGATGATCCGCGTTTCCAGGCTCTGCTTCGGAAAATGAACCTCTTGCCCTGACGTTCAGCCCCCCAGGCTGAAATCGTCGTTCATGAACCACAGGTAAAAAGCCACGGCGCCCACAATAAAAAGCGCGGCCTGCATGGTTTCCATCGCCGGCAGGCTCAGGTTGAAGGCAAACAGGTGGCTGATCGGGCCGGACAGCATCACTGCGCCCGCCAGGCCGAACAGCGCGCCAACCAGGCCGAAAGCCCATAAAACCACTTTGCGGGTGCGTTGCTCGCGCCGAACGCCGCGCATCACCTCGATGACAAAACCTTCAGGCTGGGTCGCTTCGCTATACCCCAGTAACTGCTCGAGTTCACGGTCAAATGAATCAGGCACGTTGCGCCTCCTGTGCCGGCCCTTTGCCGGTCCCGGGTTTATCTTTGGAAATAGTATGATCATGGTCTTTCAGCCATCGTTGCAACTTCTGTTTGCCTCTCTGGATATGTGATTTGACGGTTCCCATCGGATAACCCGTCACTTCGCTGATTTCCGGATGGCTCAGGCCGGATGAATATGCCAGGGTCATGCAGGCGCGTTCCTCGGGGCTGACAAAGCCCATCAGCCTTTGAACCAGAATTTCCGCGTCAACCGATTGCCCCGGGTCGTGGCTCTGCTCCGGCGGTTCAGCCATCACCTGCTGGCGTAAGTGTTTACGGGTGAAACCCAGAAACTGCCGATAGGCGATGGTGTGCAGCCAGGAAACGAAACTGCCGCCGGATTTAAGCGTGTGCAGTTTCCGGTAAGCCATCAGAAAGGTCTCCTGCGCCAGGTCATCCGCTGTACCGTAATCACCATGGAGCAGGCGCCGCAGGAATCCGCGGATCGCGGCCTGGTGCCGTTCCACCAACATCTGGAACGCTGCCTGGTCGTTGGAGCCGGTGACACGCGCCACCAGCTCCATATCGGAAACCATGGGTTTCGGCTCCTAGTCTTTGTTCAGCTTCCATACTATCAGGAAGCCGATGCCCAGCATCAGCGGGAACACTGAACCAGCCCGGATGCCGTTCACGACTTCAGCGTCGACAAAAAACAGGCTGCACAAAAGGCCGGCCACGCCCAGAGCAAGGAAAACGACGCCACGTCGCATGTCGCGTATCCGTGGGTTGCCCGCTGCGCCAAGTTGCACGAGGAGTTCGGGCGTCAATTCCTTGCCCTGATCCATCGCTTTCTGCACTGTTTTCATGATGGTGACGCGATTCTGGTAATTCCAGTAGAAATAGCCCATGACGGTAAACCCGAGAACTATAAACATTACGATTGGGATCCATTGTTCGCTCATAACTGCTTTCCTCCTTAGGTAAAAAGTAAATTCTCACCCCTTAGAGTCCGGCAGTTGCCTTTTTGGATGCGTAGGAGCGGATTCATCCGCGATTTATTCCTTAGAAATGACTTGAACGCTTGGATGCACATCTCAAAAGAGATACATTTATTGTGTCCCTGTTACCAGGCGCTACTCAAGATGCTCGAACGCGAACTCAAACGCCACGCAGCTTACTTCAGGGGCTGGTGCCAGGCGTTTGGCGAGCACGAGAGCATCTACCGGGACGACACCGGGATCAATTGGCTGACGGCCGAGCACCAGGTTGGTTTGGTTCTGCCAAAGCCTCTGATCCGGTCGCTTTACCGCGAGGTGTTATTGCACGAAAAAGTTCCGACACTCACGTTCCACCACGAAAGCGTCGAGATCGGTGCACTCGACATACCCATTGGGAAGAAATACCAGGAAATGGCCTTAACGGCAATGGGGAAAATCCTGGAAGCAGGCGACGATGTGCACGTATTCGTGACTTCCCACCTCCTCTACGGTGAAGGCAGCAAGATCATCACCTTTTCCAATAAAAAGCCGCTGGCGATTATCTATAAAGAGATCGGCACAATGCGCATCAGGCTCGAATGAGAAAGGGCGATAGCTGGGCCTATTGCGCTTATGCTGACTTCAGCCCTGACCACGCACCCGGGTGTTTCCGGGCTTGGCGTTTTTCTCGATAAACTGGATGATCAGGCTGGCGACGTCCTTTCCGGTGGCGCCTTCAATACCCTCGAGACCGGGACTCGAGTTCACTTCCATCACGACGGGGCCGTGGTTGGAGCGAAGCAGGTCGACGCCGGCTACATTAAGCCCCATGATTTTTGCAGAGCGCACTGCGGTAGACCGCTCTTCGGGCGTAATTTTCACCAGTGTTGCAGATCCGCCCCGGTGCAGGTTGGAACGGAATTCTCCTTCCTTGCCGGAGCGTTTCATCGCCGCAACCACCTTGTCGCCAACCACGAAGCAGCGCAGGTCGGCGCCGCCCGCCTCTTTGATGAACTCCTGCACCATGAAATTGGCGCCGAGGCCGCGAAATGCCTCGATTACGCTTTCAGCGGCCTGGCGGGTTTCGCCCAGGACCACGCCCACACCCTGCGTGCCTTCCAGCAGTTTGATCACGACCGGCGCACCGCCTACGAAATTCAGCAGGTCGTCGGTGTCATCCGGAGAGTTGGCGAAGCCTGTGACCGGCAAACCGATGCCCTTGCGTGAAAGCAACTGCAGGGAACGAAGCTTGTCGCGTGACCGCGTTATCGCGACGGATTCAGCGACCGAGTAGACGCCCATCATTTCAAACTGCCGCACGACGGCGGCGCCGTAGAAGGATACGGAAGCGCCGATGCGTGGAATGATCGCATCAACACCCTCCACCGCCTCACCCTTATAGTGGATACTGGGCCGCATGGACGTGATGTTCATATAACAGCGGCGGTGGTTAAGGATCTGCATCTGATGACCGCGCGCCTTGCCGGCTTCGATCAGGCGCCGGGTTGAATACAGTTTGGGATTGGTAGATAGGACAACAATTTTCAAATCAGGTCTCCAATAGGTTTGGCTCTACGGTGCGCCGCAAAGCGGGATCATGAATGGCGGCAAACTCTTCCACCACCCCTTCGGCGCGGCCCACGCTGCGAAAATCGGCCAGGTGGAACAGGGCGTCTCCCTCGTGCGCCAGCGGCAGCCTGCTGGCGCCGATGACGATTCCGTCAAAAGGCGCGTTTACGGCTTCCTGGAGATCGCCCAGTGGATCGCTGATCAGGGCCAGGCGGTCGTTCTCCTTGACCCGTGTTCCCAGCGGTACTGCGCCGGTGACGATTCCACTGGTCGAGGCCCGGACCCAGCTGGTAGAGCGTGCGGTTACGACGTGGCTCGTTTTTGTGCTTTTCAGAGGCGGCAACATACCAAGCTTGCGCATAACCTCCAAGATACCACGGATGCCCGCGCGGATGCTGAGCTCATCGAAGCGCAACGCTTCCCCGGCCTCGTAGATCATCACCGGAATATCGTGTCCGCCGGCACAGGCGCGCAGGGATCCATCGCGTAACGCGGCATTGACCACCACCGGTGCACCGAATGCCTGGGCCAGTTCGGGAATGCGCGGATCGTCCAGGTTGGCGCGGATCTGCGGCAGGTTGGCCCGGTCTATCGCCCCCGTGTGCAGATCAATGCCAAACTCGCATTTCAGCACGATTTCCTTCAGGAACGTATTGGCCAGCCGCGCCGCAATTGATCCCTTCGGGCTGCCGGGAAACGAGCGGTTGAGATCACGCCGGTCGGGCAGGTAGCGGGACTGGTCGATGAAGCCGTGAACATTGACGATCGGAATGGCAATCAAGGTGCCCCGAACCGATTTGAGCGCCTGACGCTTGAGCAAGCGGCGGATGATCTCCACGCCATTGAGTTCATCACCGTGGATGGCCGCGGAAACGAAGATCACTGGCCCGGCCCGGCGGCCGCAGATCACTTTCACCGGCATATGCAGCGAAGTCGATGTGTACAGGTTGGCGATAGGCAGGTTCACGCTGACCCGCTGGCCTGGCTTGATTTCTACTTTGCCAATGGTTATCGGCTTGTTAGTCGCCACTAGCTCTCTCCTTTTTCCGGGCGCCCGGCTTGACGCGTTTCTTGCCAACAAGGTACGAACGGGAGGGATCAACTTGCGCCTTGCGGTTCATCGCAGTGCGCCCAAGCAACATCCGGAACAACATATCGTCACGGGCGGTCAGCGTGATCTCGGCTGGCCAGGTATGCGACCCAATGACCACATCCGTGCATATCACCCAGCGTTTTTCCCGGTGGCCCCCGGAATCGCTGACGACCCGTTGATCAACCACATCGGCGACGCATTCGGTCACTGTTTCATTGTCGCGCTGGACCGGATGGATCTTGAACCGGACCCGCTGACGACCCTGCTCTTCGAACTCCTCGATTTCAAACGCGTGAAGCGCCGAAGTCCGGGCCCCGGTATCAATTTTCGCCTTGATTTGACGGATTCCAAGGCCCGGTAGACTGACCCACTCGCGCCAGCCAAGTGTGACCAGCGATTCGGTTCCGGTTTTCAATAGGGTTTCCTGCTGCAAACAACGGTGCGTAGCTGCTATTCTGCCACATGTTTGGATATTTCCAGGTTTTCCTTTGAAGCGTTTCAGCATCAGCACAGACGGCCAGGTTATCGAGTATGAGGTCGTACACCGGCCAGCGGTGAAGCGCCGCATACACCTTGAGCTCGGCGGACGTGGCGAATTACAGGTCGTTGCGCCGAGGCGCATGAGCAAGCGGGCGATTCAATCTGCCTTGCAGCAAAAGGCGCATCACGTGGCGCGATTCCTGGTGAAAGCCCGGTCACAACAGCAGGCCATTCCGGTATTCAATTATGTCGATGGCGAGCAGCACCTTTACCTGGGTCAGTGGTATTCACTGAAAATCAGGCACACATCCGGCCGAAGCACCGGCATTGAACTGTCTGCTGACGGCCTGCAAATACTCACGCCCCGTGCTGATGGCGAAGGTATCCAGGGCGGATTGGTGAACTGGTATCGCAAGCAAGCCGCGCATCTTTTCTCCGACCGGCTGGTCTTTTTCAGCCGGACCGCGCCGTGGACCCGCGGGGAATCGCCCCCGATGCGATTGCGCCTGATGAAAAGAACCTGGGGCAGTTGTTCATCGAAGGGTGTGATCACGTTAAACCCGCACCTGGTAAAAGCGCCACCGCGATGCATCGATTACGTCATCGCACACGAAATCTGCCACCTCAAGGAGCACAACCACGGCAGGGGCTTCTACGCGCTTCAGGAGCAACTCTACCCCGGCTGGCGCGAAGCAAAAGCTCACCTTCGGGACAACGGCCATATCTACCTTCATTCGTAGGAGCCGGCCTTGCCGGCGATCTTCTACACCCGCCTGCCCATGTCCCACTTGCCACATCACTCCCAAGGCCTCATGTTGTTAGCCAATGTCTACCCCGCATCAAAAACCATCCGAAGAACAGGCAACCGATCCCCAGCGTCGCAGCTTCCTGGGCGTATTCCGTTACAGCCGCCGGGCGCTCGGATTGGTATGGACGACCAGCCGCCACCTGACCCTGGTGCTGGGAGTCCTGACACTGGTGGCCGGTGTGCTGCCTGCGGCAATGGCCTGGGTGGGTGCATTGATCATCGATGCGGTAGTGGCGGCAACCGGCGTCTATAAAGAAACCGGAACCGCTCAGTTCATGCCGGTCTTCAGCCTGGTTGCGCTGGAGGCGTTGATCGTGGCGCTGCTGGCCGGCGCGCAGCGCGGAATTTCACTGTGCCAGGCCCTGCTGCGGGCGCAGCTCGGACAACGCGTCAACGTGATGATCCTGGAGAAAGCCATCACGCTGGAACTGGCCCAGTTCGAGGACTCCGAGTTTTATGACAAGCTCACGCGCGCCCGGCGCGAGGCTTCGAGCAGGCCGCTTTCATTGGTCAACCGTACTTTTGGCCTGGCGCAGAACCTGGTGTCCCTGATCAGTTACGGCGTGCTGCTGGTGCAGTTTTCGCCGTGGGCCGTCGTGGTTTTGATCGTGGCCGGCTTGCCCAGTTTCATCGCGGAAACCCGTTTTTCCGGTGAAGCGTTCACGCTTTTCCGCTGGCGCTCGCCCGACACGCGCAAGCAGATCTACCTGGAAACCGTGCTGGCGCGCGAGGACAATGTCAAAGAGGTGAAACTGTTTGGCCTGGGGCCATTGTTACTGCAGCGTTACCGTGACATTTATCACCGCCTCTATGCACGCGACCGCTCACTGGCCATCCGGCGCGACGGCTGGGGCTTCCTGCTTGGGCTGATCGGAACGACCGCCTTGTATGGAGCCTATGGCTGGATTGCCGCCACGGCGGTGATGAGCCGCATCACGCTCGGTCAGATGACCATGTACCTGATGCTGTTCCGCCAGGGGCAAGCGGCCGTTTCAGCGATTCTCAGCGCTATCGGCGGTATGTATGAAGATAATCTCTATCTGTCCACGCTTTACGAGTACCTGGAAACCCCTTCGCGGACTACCGGGTCCGGAACAGGAAAAATAGCCGTCCAGGGAATTCTTCCCGGTGATGGTATCCGTTTCGAAGGCGTGTCTTTTTCTTACCCGGGCGCCAGCGAGCCGGCCTTGCGTGATATCAATCTTCATATCCGCCCCGGTGAGTCATTGGCGCTGGTTGGAGAGAACGGTTCGGGCAAGACCACCCTGATCAAGTTGCTGACCCGCCTGTACCGGCCTGACCAGGGCCGAATCCTGCTGGACGGCACGGACCTCGAGTTCTGGGAAGAAGATGCGTTGCGCCAGAGAATCGGCGTCATCTTCCAGGATTTTGCCCGCTACCAGTTCCTGGTAGGCGAAAACATCGGCGTGGGGGATGTCCGGTATTTCGCAGAACATGACCGTTGGCAGGAAGCGGCCGCCAAGGGCATGGCCGACGACATCATCGCCGGCCTCCCGCAGCGTTATGAAACCCAGCTCGGCAAGTGGTTCAAGGGCGGCCAGGAACTGTCCGGCGGCCAATGGCAGAAAATCGCCCTGTCACGCGCCTTCATGCGCAGCGAAGCTGACATCCTGGTGCTCGACGAACCCACCGCCGCGATGGATGCTGCTGCCGAAGCCACGATCTTCGAACACTTCCAAAAACTCACGCAAAACCGCATCGCCATCCTCATTTCACACCGTTTCTCGACTGTGCGCATGGCCAGCCAGATCGTCGTGATAGAAAACGGCCGCATCATCGAGCGCGGCAGCCACGAGGAACTGATGAAGCTGGACGGTCACTATGCCCGCCTGTTCTCCCTCCAGGCTGCCGGCTACTTGTAGGAGCGGCAGGTGAGAGCCGGCTTTGCCGGCGAATGACATCCTGGTCCGGCAGGGAGGGAGCAGCCTTCCCCTGTTCAGGACAATAGCGCGTCGGGAACGCGTTATTAGTGCCCAGGGATGGCTTGAACGTGTCCTGAACAGGGGAAGGCTGCTCCCGACCCGTTGCACGGAGTTCATTCGTCGGCGAAGCCGGCTCCCATAGCGGCACGTTAATTGCATCTATTATTCCTTTATTACACCTGTTGCGAGGTGACCATGAACACCGCAAGACGTATTCCCCCGCTGAAGGCTTTACGCACCTTCCGGGCGGCGGGACAGCACCTCAGTTTCAAACTGGCGGCCGACGAGCTGTGTATCACCGCATCGGCAGTCAGCCACCAGGTCAAGAACCTGGAGGAGTTCCTGGGCATCGAACTGTTTGTGCGAAGGACGCGGGCGCTCGAATTTACGGCCCCGGGACGTACCTATTTCGAGTTCCTGGACGGTTTCTTTGCCCGCCTGGAAGCGGAAACGCACCAACTACGGGCGGAATTCGGCCGCCGCGTCATACGATTGTGCGTGCCGCCCTTTTTTGCCAGCGAACTGCTGTTGCCGAAATTGAGTAAATTCAAATCCCTGATGCCGGATACTGATATTCGCGTCATGACCCAGCCCAGCATGATGAAAGTGCACCCGGCGGATGCAGATCTTTCGATCCTGCTCGGTTCCGGCGACTGGCCGGAACTGGAGACGGTTCCCCTGTTTTCACGCCGTATCATGACGGCCTGCTCCCCGGCACTCAAAGAGAAGTTCGGGTTTACATCGTTTGCGGATCTCGACGGGCGGACCCTTATCGTGCACGAGAACCGACCGCGGTCGTGGGAGAACTGGGCAAAGTCCCTGGGCATCCCGCCGCCCCGGCCGGGAAAAGTCTACCGGTTCGACTCCATGGCGGCCGTTGTGCAGGCAGCGGCGCAGGGACACGGCGTGGCGCTCGTTTCCTGGCCATTGAGTGGAGGCTGGTTCAAATCCGGCGCCCTGGTGCGGGCGCTGAATGATGAAGTGGAATCGGGAGAAAAGTTTTACCTGGCCTATCGGGCTGGAGAGTCTGAAGATAAGAAAGTCGTCACGCTCACGAATTGGATTGTCGAGGAATTTCAGTCGAACGAGTGAAAAAAACTATTCCATGAGCCAAAAAAACCCGTTTGTCCGGATACGCCGCGATCTCTAGTCTTCGTACCTGAGATCTGCCTAAACAGACAAGGAGAGGTGTGATGAACAAACGTAAGATGATAGAAGTTGGATTTGTGCTCGCCATGACGGCGGTTCCTTTTCACGCAAGTGCCCTGACGCGGGATGCTGGTTTAAAAGCCTGTGCAGAGGCGTTGGTAAATGACCTTGCCGAAAACCAGGGCGCGCCCATGGTTTACAACCTGGATCCAGCCAGTAAAGCGGGGAACGGGGGGATGGCCAGGCAGGAGGTCTTCCACCTGGATGCATTCGATCCGGAAGGCGACGAAATCGTGGCGCGGATGGATTGCGTGGTCAACAGGAAGGCCGAGGTAACCGAGCTGATCAAGATTCCCCTGGACGGCGCAGACGCCCGGGTGAGAGCCACAACATTTAACTAGTAAGAAGTTCTCGTAGGGGCTGGTCGACCTGTGCGAGCCGGCCTACCCCGGTAGTAGACCAGCCCCTACACTTCCAGCCCCGCGGCGTATCCCGAAGACCACGCCCACTGAAAATTGAATCCGCCCAGATGGCCGGTGACATCGACGACTTCGCCGATGAAAAACAGGCCCGGGATGCTCGATTCCATGGTTTTCGAGGACAGGTCCCGGGTGTCCACGCCGCCCAGCGTGACCTCTGCCGTCCGGTAGCCTTCGGTGCCGGCGGGCTTCAGTTCCCAGGCCTGGAGTTGGCGCGCCACGTGCTCCAACCGCCTGTCGGGCCAGTCGGCCAGGGGTTTCTCGCTGTTTTCCGCCCAATGCAGCGCTTCGAATTCATGCACGAGTTTGCCGGGAAGAAGGTATGAGAGTTGTGTACGCAGCAGGGAGCGGGGGTGGTCCTGTTTCCATTCCGCCAGTAACTTTCCGGCATTTTCACCGGGCAGGAAATCCACCTCGACCGTTTCTCCCGGCTTCCAGTAGCTGGAAATCTGCAGCACGGCCGGACCACTGAGGCCGCGGTGGGTGAACAAAAGGTCTTCGCGAAACGAGGTGCGCCGGTTGGCGATAGTGACTTCGCAGGATAATCCGGACAAGCGCGCGAACAGGTCTTTCCTTGCGTCCGAAAAAGTAAATGGCACCAGCCCTGCCGTGGTGGGTAGCAGGCGCAGGCCGAACTGTTCCGCCAGCTGGTAGCCGAATCCCGAACCGCCGAGGCTGGGGATGGAAAGGCCGCCGCAAGCCACGACCAGCGCTTCGGATGCAAAATCACCCTGATCAGTGGACAGGTGAAACCCCTCGCGATGCGCCACCACTCCGGTTTCGCACCGGGAACGTATGTCCACGCCGGCCTTCCCGCACTCAGCCAGCAGCATCGCAACGATCTGTTTCGAAGACTCCCTGCAAAATAGTTGCCCGCTGAGCCCGTTGACCGTCTCTTTCTCGAAGTAATCGATGCCGTGCCGCCTCACCATCCCGATGAAGTCCCACTGCGTGTAGCGGCTGAGCGCGCTCTTGCAGAAATGGGGGTTGGCCGAGAGAAACCGTTCCGGGCTGGTATGCAGGTTGGTAAAATTACAGCGTCCGCCGCCCGACATCAGGATTTTCTTGCCCACCTTGTTGGAGCGCTCCAGCACCAGCACCTTGCGGCCGCGCTGTGCGGCCGTGATGGCGCACATCAGGCCGGCTGCACCCGCCCCCAGGATAATGGTGTCAAAGGTTTGCATCGCCACCCAGTTTACTTTGTGGGAGCGGGCCACGCCCGCGATAATAAGCCGCCGAATCAGCACTATCAGTCGCCCTGTGGCAATATATACACGCCAGGCGTATAAGTAAGCCGGCGTGAGTCCTGGAGAGACGTAAACAATAATGAGCTTTTTTTCGGAGTTAAAGCGCCGGAATGTCTTTCGTGTAGGTATGGCCTACGCGGTGACTTCGTGGCTGTTGCTGCAGCTGGCCGACGTGGTGCTGGGCAATATCGGTTCGCCGGAGTGGTTGTTTAAAGCCATCCTGCTGGTGCTTGGACTGGGCTTCCCGGTCGCGCTGCTGTTTGCCTGGGCTTTTGAGATGACGCCCGAGGGCATCAAGAAAGAAAAAGACGTCGACCGCACACAGTCCATCACACCCCGCACCGGAAAAAAGCTCGAACATTTCACGATCGGTGTATTGTCCCTGGTCGTGGTGTTTTTCCTGGTCAAGGAATTTTTGCTCACGGAAACCGCAACAGTCCCCGGAGAATCTTCACAATCGGGTCAGCCCCTTCCGGCGTCGATTGCCGTGCTGCCCTTTGAAGATTTCAGCCAGGACGCGGACCAGGCATATTTTTCGCGCGGGATAGCCGAGGAAATTCTCAACCTGCTGGCCAAGACACATGGTCTGCGGGTGGCTGCCCGGACCTCTTCTTTCGCTTTCGCCACCGGCGACCACGACATTCGGGAGATCGGGGAAAAACTGGACGTTGAAACCGTGCTGGAAGGATCGATCCGCAAGGCCGGCAATATGATCCGAATTACTGCCCAGCTCATTAATATCGAGGATGGTTATCATTTGTGGTCGGAAACCTATGACCGCGACTTCGACGATATTTTCAAGATCCAGGATGAAATCGCCGCGTCCATCCTGGCTTCTCTCAAGGTTCATCTATTGGGTGACCAGGAACACCAGGTTGCAGCGGAGCGGGCCAACGACCTGGATGCATACAGTGACTACCTGATCGGCAAGGAACGCCTGGCGCTGGCCACCCGCAAGGACATCGAGGCCGCACGCGCCAAGTTCGAACAATCGATCGGGATTGATCCGGAATACGCCCCGGCACGGGTTGCCCTGGCGCAGGCCATGCTGCTGCTGGAGCTCAGAGAGTTCGGCAAACTGGACAAGCAGGAAGTCGATGCGGTCGTCGAACCCCAGTTGGCAAAGGCGCTTGAGCTGTCGCCTGATCTGCCCGAGGCGCTCGCGGTTCGCGGCTTGTATCATTTGCAGCGCTACCGCTATGACGAAGCGCAAAACGACCTCAACCGCGCGATTCACCTGAGCCCAAACTACGCCATGGCCTACCTGTGGCGCTCGGAAACGTACTACGAGAAGGAACAGTACCTGAACATGCTGGCGGACAAGGAAAAAGCCTATTCGCTGGATCCGATGTCGCTGGATATCAGTTCCCAACTGGCCTACGACTACGGTGCATTCTGGCGCCCGCGGGATGCGGACCGCATTATCGCCCGCATGTTTGAACTGCACCCCGGACATCCCAGGGCTTACCGGGCGCTGGGGGCCAATCTCTCCGCCCATGGGCGCTACGCAGAGACCGCCCTGTTACTGGAAGAAGCGAAAGCCGAGTATCCGGAACACCCGGAGTTCGCCCTCTGGCATGCCTGGACCCTTTTCACGATGGGTTTGTACGAAGAAGCCGAGGCGCAAAACCTGGACAAAATCACCATGTGGGTCCTGATGGCCGAAGACCGCTTTGAAGAGGCCCGGGAGCTGTTGCAGAAAAACCTGGATGAAGATCCGGATGATTTCTGGCTGGAAAGCGCCCGTGTTTATCACCAGCTGATGCGCGATGAGTTCGGCATAGAGCCGTGGAAAGCCGCGGTGGCCCGGAACCTGGCCTGGCTGGATGAACAGAATGTACCGTGGCGGGAGCGCTGCTACCCCTACCTGATCTATGATATGCGGGAGACGGGCATTGAAGACGGCGTAGCCGAAATGATGGCGGAATGCCGCACGCGGACCGAAGAGCGCTTGAAAGCAGGCTTTCTGTGTCCCTGTTCATTCTATGACCTGGTGCTGTTTGCATCCCTGGATGGCCGAACCGACGATGCGGTCGGTCGCGCCGCAGAATGGCTCGACGGCGGAGATTCTTTCGCCTGGTTAAACGCAGATCCCATCCTGGCCGAGTGGTCTGATCGCCCGGAGTACGAAGAAGTGCTGGTCCGGAATGCCGAGCAGGTTGCGAGACAGCAGCAGCTCTACTATGCCGGTGTCACCGCACGGGACTCCGGTCTAGAGGGTTCATTGCCGTGATGACCGGAAAACTCCGCTTGACGGCAATCCCGGTGAGGCTCACTATCCGCCGAATGTGAATACCCAACGCCTGGAGACCGGCTGTATTGAAGAGATGCTCCTTTCTGTCGGCCCTCTTGCTGGTTCCGCTCGTCGCGCTCGTGGGTTGCGCTTCGACACAACCCTATCAAACTGAAAAATCTGTTACAGCGCTTGATTTTTCGCCTGACGGCCGGCTGCTGGCCGTGGCCAATGCGGAAGAGATCCGGGTGCTTGAAGCCGGTACCGGAAAACTGCTCAGGACTCTGCGCGAAGTGCCGCAGGACCCGAAAGACGCCGACCCTCAACGGTTTCGTCACGGCGTGGGCGGCAGCATGGTGTTTCTGGACAATGACCGGATCCTGACCACCGGAATGGGCGGACTGGTATCGGTCTGGGACGTAAGCGACGGCAGCCGCCTCTCGGCGGTGGACCCGTTGTCCAAAGAGGAATTCGCTTCCACCCTGGATTACTCCGCGGAGGCCAACCGCCTGGTCATCGGCACCAGCAATGGCCAGATCCTGCTCGCGGACATCAGCGCAGACAGGGTGCGAAATCCGGTACCGATCGCCAGCGTGGAAGGATATGTACTGGACCTGCAACTGAGTCGTGGTGGCCGCTATTTCGCCGCTGCTTTCATTGCGCCCAAAGCGGCCCGGCGGAGTGCATCGACAGATGAAGCTGATATGACAGCGCATCACGTGAAAACACAAGAATCCGAAAACGACGGGACCTACGATGGCGTCAGTGATCAGGCTGAGCAGTCGAACGTCGTTATCTGGGACGCCGAGCGCCGGGAAAAGTTGGGCGTCCTGGAGGGCGCCACGCGGGTATTCAGGATGGAGTTGATGCCGGGGGAACCAACCCTTCTCACGGCGGGCGAACAGGTAAAGGTCTGGGAATTCCTGACCCGGCTGCAAGCGGAGCAGATCAGTGACCCGAACATGGTCCTGCAGGCCATAGGCCTGGGGACAATCGTGGTGGTTTCGGTGGCTTCCCTTTCGCTGGGCGCCTTGACACCGCTCTCATTCGCGGATTCCGCATGGAATACGGCTTTGATCATACCGCCTGCCGCTTTCATCCGGCACGCCTGCTCGCGCTCAGTGGCCATCTCACCCGACGGCCGCACCATCGTCAGCACCACCCTGGGGCCTACCCACAATGTCATGGCCGTCATCGACCGCCCATCGAACAAGGTGATCGAAAAGTGGACAGCGGATATCGCGGTGTGCGACATGCAATTCAGTCCGGATGGGAACTTCCTGGTCACGGCGACCTCCAAAGGGGCATTCCGTTACGATACGACCCGGTGGAAAAAGATTAACCTGAAAGACCTGGCCGGGGCGGGCAGGCAATGATGATTGTCCCAGGTCAATGAACGGCAACGTTAACCTTGTCAATATAGTTTGCTTAACCGTGTGAGAACCCATATGAAAAGTCCAGACCAGGCCGCGTTCAAGGCCATCCTCGTTATCGCCATGATAATTGCTGTCGTCCTGCTGCCCGTGGTTGCAAAGGCAGAACAGGGCAAGCCGCATGGACCGCCGGCTTTCATTGAAATTGACGTGGACGGTGACGGTTTTGTGAGCGAGGAAGAATTCACCACATTCCGGGCAGCCCGCATGGCCGCCATGGCGGAAGCCGGCAGGCCGATGAAAGGCGCTGCAACCGCTCCCGCCTTCAGCGACATCGATACCGATGGCGACGGCCAGCTTAACGAAGCCGAACTGACCGCTGCCCACCAGGCGCACCGCAGAGCGATGCACGAGCAGCACGGCATGGAAGGCCATCATGGTATGGGCAAGCATCATGGCAAAGGTATGAACATGCCTACTTTCATGGATCTTGACCTGAACGGCGACGGCTGCATCAACGCCGACGAGTTTGCGAAGCACGAGGCCGAAATGCATGGCAAGGCCGAAGCTCCGGCCGAATAGAAAAAATCCGCCTTCGCCCGGCTTGCCCCGTTAAAGACTACGACAAGCCGGGTCCTGTGGCAGAATAGGCGCACCTCGATGCACGATGGATCGCCTTGTTGCCAAAATGACCATTTTCCAGGAACTCAAACGCCGTAACGTCATTCGCGTCGGCCTCGCGTATTTGCTGGCCGCCTGGGTGCTTCTGCAGATTGTGGATTTTGTTCTGGAAGTGATTACGGCGCCGGACTGGATCCTGCAGGTGTTCGTTCTGGCCGCGGCCATTGGCCTTCCGATTGCCGTGGTCTTCGCCTGGGTATTCGAGATGACGCCCGAAGGGATCAAGCGCGAATCCCAGATCGACCGGACGCAGTCGATTACCCCTCAAACCGGCCAGAAGCTGGACCGGGTCATTATCGTCACGCTGGGGTTGGCAGTGGTTTTCCTGCTGGTGGACAAGTTCGTGCTGTCGCCGGGCATCGAGCAGGGCGACATTCCCAGGACAGTAACCCAGCAGCCCGTTCGCACGTCTCCACCTGGCGCCCAGAACCAAACCCCGTCCATGGTCGCCCTGGCCGCCAAGTCGATCGCAGTTCTTCCCTTCATCGCGATGAGTCAGGGCATGGATGACGAGTATTTTGCTGATGGACTGACCGAGGAAATCCTCAACTCCCTGGCACAATTACCGGAATTGCTGGTGACCGCGCGAACCTCCGCTTTTTCATTCAAGGGCCAGGAAGTCCCGGTGCAGGAGATCGCTGAAGCACTGGGTGTGAGGCATATCGTGGAAGGTTCCGTGCGTCGTTCCGGCGACCGGCTCCGGGTCACGGCGCAGTTGATCCGCGCCAAAGACGGCTTCCACCTGTGGTCGGAGAACTACGACAGCACCTCCGAGGACACTATCGCCGTGCAGGAAGATATCGCCGAGAAAATCGCGCTGGCGATGGACGTGGTGATGGACGAGGAGAAGCGCGAGTTGATGCGCAAGGCAGGCCTACGCGATGTCGAAGCGTTCATCGCCTTTCAGAAAGGCGCATCCCTGTATGAAAAAGCCCATGGTTCGAGTGACCAGATCGGGATGTTGCGGGAAGCTAACCGCTACCTGGAACAGGTCACGGCCAGGGTTCCCGGTTACTCGCCGGCGCTTGCCATGCATTCAGACGTTTATGTTCATCTGCTGATGGATGACGCAACCGAGCACGAACCGGAAGCCACCCCGGAGGAAATTTCACAAATCCACGCATTGGCCGTGTCGGACTACCGGGAGGCGATCGAACACGCGCGTTCACCCACTGAGCGAAACAACCTGGAAATCGACCTGGCGTTCATCACCGGCAACTGGCGCGGGGTGCCGACACGCATCGAGCGGTTCCTGGCGGCTACCGGCTGCGAGTCGTTCACGTGGATTGATCCTGTGGCCATCAACCTGGGATACAGTGAAGCGCTGTTATCCCGTGAATCTGAATTGCGCATGTGCGATCCCCTGTCCGCGTCGTCCTGGTGGTCGGAAGTCAGGGCGCTATTATGGGCAAGCCGACCCGAGCAGGCGCTGGAGACCGCTAACCAGGCCGTGGAAGTTGTCCAGCATGACTGGGTCTACCTGAACCTGGTCATGTCCCTGGCCTCAGTGGGCCAGTTCGAACAGGCGGATATCGAAATCGATACGCGGTTCCAGTCGGAAGCGAATGCGCTACTGGCCCGGGTACTGAATTCCGCCATGCGCGGGGACGGGCCGGCTTCGGATGAGTGGTATCAGCAGGCGATGGAAAAGCTCGATCAGAGCAGGTATTTCGGTTTGATAGCCAGCGCCTGGCGGGGCGACCGGGGGGAGGCTAATCGCCTGGCCGCGGAAATCGACCAAAAACCTTTCGGACCGGTGGCGCTTTCGGTCATTAGCTGGTGGTGCACCTGTGGCGGACCCTGGGAAATCGAGGCCACACCGAATTTTGCCGCGATGGTGGCTGAAACCGGACATTCCTGGCCGCAGCCGTCACCCATCAATTTCCCTCTCAAGGGCTGGTAACAACCTGTGGGAGCCGGCCTTGCCGGCGATTATGTGGCACTGAATGGTGTAAAATTGTGCTATTGAATCCTCGCAATCCGCCATCAAACAGGGACATTTCACCATGACCACCGTGATTCGTCAGAACGACCTCGTTGGGAGCGTAGCCGACGCGCTTCAGTACATCTCTTACTACCACCCGGTAGATTTTATCCAGGCCATGAACCAGGCTTATGAGCGGGAGGCCAACCCCGCCGCGAAAGACGCGATGGCCCAGATCCTGATCAACTCGCGCATGTGCGCCGAGGGCAAGCGGCCCATCTGCCAGGACACCGGTATTGTCACCGTGTTCCTGAAGGTAGGGATGGACGTGAAATGGGAGGGCGAGCTGAGCGTGACCGAAATGGTCAACGAGGGCGTGCGCCGCGCTTACATGAATCCAGACAATGTGTTGCGCGCCTCGATCCTGGAAGACCCGGACGGTGCGCGCCGCAATACCGGCGACAACACGCCCTGCGTGGTGCACTACGAAATCGTGCCGGGGGATAAACTGGAAGTGCACGTGGCCGCCAAGGGCGGCGGCTCGGAGGCCAAGACCAAGTTCGCCATGCTCAATCCTTCCGATTCCCTGGTCGACTGGGTGCTGAGTATGGTGCCCCTGATGGGCGCCGGCTGGTGCCCGCCCGGCATGCTTGGGATCGGTGTCGGAGGCACGGCGGAAAAGGCAATGATCCTGGCCAAGGAGGCCCTGCTCGATCCAATCAACATCCACGAACTGCAGGAAAAGGGCGCGGAGAACCGGGGCGAGGAACTTCGCCTGGAACTGTTCGACAAGATCAACCGGCTGGGCATCGGCGCCCAGGGCCTGGGCGGACTGACCACGGTGCTCGATGTAAAGGTAAAAGATTTTCCGACGCATGCCGCCAACAAGGCCGTCGCTATCATTCCGAACTGCGCCGCCACCCGGCATACGCATTTCACGCTCGATGGCAGCGGCCCGGCTCGGATCGAGGCGCCCAGCCTGGCTGACTGGCCGCAAGTGGCCCGCGAAGCCGGCGGAAACGTCCGGCAGGTCAATCTTGATACCGTTACCCGCGAGGAAATCCAGGGCTGGAAGCCCGGTGACACCCTGCTGCTCAATGGCAAAATGTTGACCGGCCGTGATGCGGCGCACAAGAAGATGGTGGACATGCTGGCGGCGGGTGAAAAGCTGCCGGTGGATCTCACCGGCCGGTTTATTTACTACGTCGGCCCGGTCGACCCGGTGCGCGACGAGGTGGTGGGTCCAGCCGGCCCGACCACGGCCACGCGCATGGACAAGTTCACTCGTACCATGCTGGAACAGACCGGCCTGATGGGCATGATCGGCAAGGCCGAACGCGGCCCGGCGGCGATCGATGCGATTCGTGACAACAAGGCGGTCTACCTGATGGCCGTGGGCGGCGCTGCTTACCTGGTGGCGCAGGCCATTAAAACATCCAAAGTGCTGGGGTTTCCCGAATTGGGCATGGAGGCGATTTACGAATTCGATGTGAAAGACATGCCGGTCACCGTTGCGGTCGACTCCAGGGGCGACTCCGTGCATAAGTCCGGACCGGAGACCTGGCGCCTGAAAATACTGAAAGGGTAACGATGAATGTTATAATAAGAACAAGCCTGCTGGGGTATTTGCTTCTTTTCCTCGCGGCCTGTGCTTCGAGCACGCCCGTTGAGCAGGCTTCACAGACATTCAGGCATGATATTGAGGGCGAGGCCACGCCCTGGACACATAAAACGTTCGATGACGAACGAGAAAAATTTACGTTCGCCCTTTTTTCCGACCTGACCGGCGGTGAGCGCGAAGGCGTCTTCAATGTGGCGATAGCCCAGCTGAACCTGCTGCGCCCCGAATTGATTGTCAACGTGGGCGACCTGATCGAAGGCGGGACAACTGACGAAGCACGGTTGGCCAGGGAATGGGGTTCATTCGATGAACGGGCCGGCGAGGCACGCGCCCCGGTTTTCTATACCGGCGGTAACCACGACCTGACCAACCCGGACATGTGGCAGGTCTTTGAAGAACGCTACGGCCGTCGATACTACCATTTCATCTATAAAGACGTGTTGTTCCTGGTGCTGGACACTGAAGACAATCCGCCTGAGTTTCAGCGGGATTTTTTCCGTATCCGCGCTGAAGCCATCGAGGTAATTGAGCGAGAAGGCTGGGACGCGTTACCGGGTACTGAATACGGCAGGATGGTCGAACGCAAAAGCGGGCGCATCAGCCCCGAGCAGGCCGCTTATTTCCGTGAAGTGGTTGCTCAAAATCCACAAGTGCGCTGGACCTTTGTCCTGATGCACAAGCCGGCCTGGGAGCGACCGGACGAGGAGAACTTCTCAACCGTTGAAGCCGCCCTGGAAGGGCGCCCATATACCGTGTTCTACGGACACGTCCATTCCTACCAATATGTGCAGCGACATGGGCGTGACTACATCCGCCTCGCGACCACCGGCGGTGTCCAGGACGCTGGAAAGGAGATGGCTGTCGACCATGTAACCCTTGTGACCGTGTCGGAGACCGGTGTGGATATCGCCAACCTGCGCCTGTCGGGTATCTTTGACAAGAGCGGCAGGATTCCGGCCGGCGGAGAAAACCTTTGCTTCGAAGCTGCTATCTGCGGAGGCGAAGAAT
Organism: Chromatiales bacterium; assembly: GCA_024640025.1. GTDB lineage: Bacteria > Pseudomonadota > Gammaproteobacteria > Xanthomonadales > SZUA-36 > JAHEFT01. The sequence goes on along the minus strand of JAHEFT010000027.1, from coordinate 1,506 downwards.
AGCGGCGCAAATAGCTGCTCAGGTTTCTCCGGGCGGCACCAGCGAATCCCGGGCTTTCTGGTCCGGGGCCAGCTGCCGCGCCTGATCCAGGCTGTCGCGGGCCGCATCGGTTTTACCGGCCAGGTATTGGGCCCGGGCCAGCGTGTAATAAAAGCGGTATTCGTTGGCTTCCATGCTAATCGCTTTCCTGGCAAGTTCAATGGCATCGGAATAGAGCAGTTCCTCAATCGCCTCTTCGGCGAGCAGCTGAATATAGTAAGGATTCTTCTGCCGGTTTCTTTCCACCCGCCCCCTGATCTCCTCCGCAGCCTGCAGGTTTCCGTCCTCGGAATGTATGACGTACAAATTATTCAGTGCAACGCTGTCGTTTGGCTCCAGTTCAAGCACCGTGCGATAGGCAGTGATGGCATCACTGGTCTGCCCGTTCCGCCTCAGGACCACCGCCATGTTAGCCCAGAGATATTCCTGACGCCGATCGATTTCCAGCCCCTTGCGGAAGTAGGCGTAGGCCAGGGCCATGTCTTTCGCGATCAGGGCGTCTACCCCCAGGTTGTTGTAAAACTGCGCTTTGGCCTCGGCATCACGCAGACGCCGGGTCCGCTCTACTCCGCGTGTTACCCTGCCGCTAACGTCCACCGTGAAGCTGTTTCCATCGTCGACGATTACGGCGTTGACATGTTTGGCGACCAGCATATTGTCGTCGACGTTCTGCCAGGTCGGAGGAATTTCTACCTCCTGGAAGTAAGCAGTCATGCCGGCTTCGCGCGCCATCGCTACCAGCATGCTGGAAAAGGAAAGGCAGTTTCCAGTTCGACGCTCAAAGGTTTTATCTGCTGGCAACGTGAGCTGGGGATCATAATCGAAATCGAATATATAGCGATCCATCACCGCATAGACCAGTGTCCAGGCCCCGCCGTGCCGGCGGCCAGTGCTTTCGGAGTAGCGCAAAGTAAATTCTTTCATGCCTGGAGACAGGGTCAACAGGTCGACATCGGGGATATCGTACTGCGGTTGGTCAACCAGTTCCGGAATGGCCGGCAGGCCGCGTAACGGGGTTGAGACGCAAGAGGCCAGGGAAAGAACGAGCAGCAGGAAACAACCCCAACGTATCAGGGGGCTGATCACTGTCCATTGTCTCGAAGATCCAAACACATCAAGGCCTCCGTCCGCTTCAATTGTGCCGGAAACACCGTGAGAGAGGCAAAACAATTTGCCGTTATACTTGACTGTAGACTTTGCCATGCTCTGCGGGTTCCGTGAATCAAATAAATATACAAAAATACCGCTGCCAAAACCTGGTGATCGGTGGCGGCATCGCCGGCATCGTCACGGCGCTCGAGTTGCTGGATGGCGGGCGTTCGGTGCTTTTGCTCGACCGCGACAGCGAAGAGCGTTTTGGCGGGCTGGCGCTCTGGGCTTTCGGCGGCATGGCCCTGGTCGGCACGCGCGAGCAGCGCAGGTTCAGGATCAATGATTCACCCGGGCTGGCGCTGGAGGACTGGATCC
>JAHEFT010000026.1 GCA_024640025.1 Chromatiales bacterium | reverse complement strand
GATGCCTCTCGATTTCGTCGCTTGAGCTTTGCCATTCCTAGCTTCCACCCAGGGCGACTGATGCTTCCCTGACCAGCCAGCCGCCGATACCATCGGCAATAAACTCGCTCAACTGCACTTCGTTGTTTGAAATGTTGTTGACTTTGCCGTGATTCTTGCCAATGTAGTTTCCAATGGCGACCCGGTGAATGACGCCGTCCGGATCCCTTATCAGAGCCCACTCAGATGATTCTTTGGAAAATGTTCCGACCATGGACAAAGTGTCGAGTTCGTACCTTTCCAGGTACTCTCTCGGCCGTTGTAAATCCGGCCTTGGTCCCTTGCCGGCACCGCTTTGTGCAACCTGGTCGCTACCCTCGCTGGTTGACTGGCGGAACGGATCCCTACCCATCAAACCTTCATAAACATAAGGTGTGTAGGTACGCACCGGTGGTATCGGCGGAATCGGCGTCGCCGGTCTCGCCTTGACTTCGGCAATATAACGGTTGAGGTCATCTTCGCGACCGGAACAGGCGGTCAGTAATGTCGACAGGGCGATCAAAATGGCCACCAGAAGTTTATTGACGGTGTTAGGTTTCATCATTGCGCACCCACTTCAGCATCGGCACGCTGCTCAGCCTCTTCCTCATCAATATAACGATAGGTTTTAACCGTACCTTCCAGTATCAGGCGTCCATCGCCCGCATTGGCGCCAACGTCACGGTCAGTGGCGCGACGCAGCGCTATGTCATGCATGGTTAGAATGACCACCCGGGGAAGCGAGGCCACGCCGCTGACAAATTCGCCAAACTGGTGATAATCACCCAGCATTCTCACGGATATGGGTCGTTCAGCATAAAAGTCGTGGAAAGCCTCGGCATTGGGCTGGAACAACTGAACATCGATTCCGGCCCCGAGCGCGGTCTGGGACACGTCGACCAGTAGCTTGTCCATTTCCGTCTTGCTGGGCAATTGCCTGAACATGGTTTCCAGCAGTTCCTGCATCTCGGCCAATTGCAACTCGTAGGACTCGAGATTTGCCGCCTTGGCCTGCTTCGCTTCAAAATCTACCCTGAGCGAGTTCTCCAGGTTTTGAACCAGTTCCAACTGTTCGGTTTTGGCCTTGATCAGAAGGAAATAACCGATGACCAGGATAATGATCAGCAGGAAACTCAGGATGATGTAGCGAACCGATGTCGGTGCACTGCCAATGTCATTGAAATCAAGATCGCGTAATTCGTTGAGCATCAGCCTGCTCCCACCGGCTCTTCGCCGCTTTCTTCATCTTTTTGCGTGTTATCCAGCCTGACTCGGATTGCAAACTCATAGGTTTCAACACGGCTTGCAGGCTTTTCCGCTGCCCGCACATATTGCAGTTCAGGCCTGACGAAAAGATCCATCCCATCGAGGCTTTGCAGATAAGCGGATACCCTGGCGTTGGACTGACTGGTGCCCAGCAGCGTCAGGTTTGGACCCTGCTGCCGGACATTGGTGAGCGTAATACCAACCGGAATCGTCTTTGCAAGTTTGTCCAGCAGTTCCACCGTGAGTGAGCGGCTGGCCTGCAGCGATTCGATGATCTGTTTACGGGAAAGAAGTCGGTTTCGCGTATTCTCGAGTTCCCGGATACGTGCTATCCGCTGCTCCAGCCGGTTGATTTCAACCTGGATCTGCTGGTTGCGGGCCTCCTGGTGACTGATGCGCTGGTCAAAAAACAGCCCTACAATCAAGACCAGGACTGCGCCCAGCACCAGTGTGCCGATCAGGGAATACAGGAATTGCCGCTGGCGTTCCCTGCGCGCTTCTTCGCGCCATGGAAGGAGATTGATTCTGGCCATCAGTCAAACCCTCTCAGCGCAAGCCCCATCGCAATCATCAGGTTGGGCGCATTCCTTTTTAGCGCGGCAACCGCGACTGAAGGCGCCAGGTCTAGTCCGCTGACCGGATCGGCCACGCCTGTCTTGATGCCCAATTCCTGCTCAACGACTTCCGCAAGACCCTTGATGGAAGCCATGCTTCCTGCAAGGAAAATGGTCCTGATGTTGGAAAATTCGGCACTGGAACTGAAGAACTGTAGCGCACGGCTGATCTGGTGTACTACGTTCAGCATAAACGGTTCCAGAACTTCCTCTTCGAAATTCTCCGGGCCGGGTTCCCCGCGCCTGAAGAAACTCGCCTGTTCGGCCGTCATATCGTAGCGGCGCATGATTTCTTCAATTAACTGGTTGCCGCCGAAAGGATGGTCGCGCGTATACACGACACGTCCGTTTCTCAGGATCAGCAAACTGGACAGGTCGTACCCGATATCAAAAATACCAATGGTCTCGGTACTCCTGATTCCTTCGCGCTCCCTGATCAGTTCGAACGCATTCGCCATGGCGAACGACTCAACGTCTACAACCCTGGTTTTCAGCCCGAGCGAGTCAAGCGCGTCCTGCCTGCTTTCAACGTTTTCGTTCTTGCTGGCCGCGAGCAGAATATCCACCATGTCCGCATTCCTGGCCGAAGGTCCGAGAACCTCGAAATCCAGGCTGATTTCATCCAGCGGATAGGGAATATATTGATTGGCTTCGATCTGCACCTGGCTTTCGATGTCTGCTTCGGCCAGATTAGAAGGAAGGCTGATGGTCTTCGTGAAGACAGCGGAACCCGATACCGCAACTGCGCAGTACTTGGAACTCGAACCCGAATTTCGCACTGCTGTTTGAATCGCATCAGAGATGGCTTCAATATCCTGGACGGATTTTTCAACAATCACGCCAGGAGGCAGCGACTCGATCGCAAAGTGATCGATTCGGTAAGAGTTACCATGCCGGGAAAGCTGCAACAAGCGTATGCTTGAAGACCCGATATCCAGACCCATTAAGGGTGGTGATTTGGCGCCGAAGAGTTTCAAATTGCCCTCAATCCTTTGTTCGACAATGGTTTACTGACACTTCCTGAACTAGTTTTTAACAGATATTGAACAGTTTCTCAATGGTGAATAGTGATTTTTTTTCTGCGGGGGGTACGGAAACGGACTGAAAAGGGCGTCAATCAACGCTTTTTTGAAGAATGGCCGCTTCCATGCTTGCCGCAAACTATCGTATCTTACAAACTGCATTTTGCCAGATCCGACCGTTCGAAAATACCATAGCAGGGCTCACGTGTGAAGAAATTGTTGAGAAGGATAATAATATTTTTACTGGTTTCTTCACTCCTGGGTGTTGGAGTCGTTGGAATTACTTACGTGGTTCTCGAACCAGACCTGCCGGATGTCGAGACGCTGCGTGATGTTCAACTGCAAGTACCGCTCAGGGTTTTCAGTGAGGACGGTAAATTAATCGGAATTTTTGGCGAAAAACGCCGGATCCCGGTAACGGTCGATGAAATGCCCGATTATTTGAAACAGGCGTTTCTGGCGGGCGAAGACGCACGATTCTACGAGCATCCGGGAATCGATTACCAGGGAATAACCCGGGCCGTTCTGTCTCTGCTGACGACAGGAGAAAAAACCATTGGGGGTAGCACCATCACGCAACAGCTTGCCAGGAACTTTTTTCTGACTTCAGAAAAAACCTGGAACCGCAAGATCAAGGAGGCTTTCCTGGCTCTGAAAATCGAGCAGCAACTCGATAAGAATGAAATTCTCGAACTGTATCTCAACAAGATTTTCCTGGGTTACCGCGCCTATGGAGTGGGCGCCGCAGCCGAAGTTTATTACGGAAAGTCGACCAGTCAGCTTTCTCTCGCCCAATGCGCCATGATCGCTGCTTTGCCAAAAGCACCGTCCCGGATTAACCCGATCACCTCGCCGGATCGCGCGCTGGAGCGGCGTGACTACGTTCTGAACCGGATGCTTGAACTGGGATACATCGATGAATTGCAATTTTCGGACGCCATTAATGATCCGGACCGGGCGTATTACCACGGGGCGATTGCGGAAATATCTGCGCCCTACATGGCGGAAATGGTCAGGGTCAAGGCTCTTGAAATTCTTGGGTCACAGGCATACACCGGCGGCTTCGTGGTGAAAACCACCATCGACAGCCGTCTTCAGACGGCCGCTAACCTGGCTGTATCGAACGGGCTTGAGGAATATGATCAGCGGCATGGCTTTCGCGGTCCGGAAGCCCATGTGGACCTGGAGGAAGACGCTTCCACATCAGACTGGGCTGAAATACTTCTGCCACACCGGGCAATTTCGGGGCTGGAACCCGGGCTGGTAATCGAAACCGGGGAAGGACTCGCGCTGGTTTACTTGCGAAATGGCCAGACCGTGGCCCTGTCGCTGGAGGACATGAAATGGGCGGCGCCGTTTGTTGACCGGGATCGGAAAGGCAAGGAACCCAAATCCATTGAAGACATCATGGTCAAGGGAGACATCATCAGGGCCCGATTGCACAACGACGGCCGCTGGAAGCTGGGTCAATTGCCGGAGGTGGAATCCGCCCTGGTCTCACTGGACCCGCACAGTGGTGACATCAAGGCACTTGTTGGCGGTTATGATTTTGCCCGCAGCAAATTCAACCGGGTCACCCAAAGCCGGAGACAGCCCGGTTCGAGTTTCAAGCCGTTTATCTACTCCGCCGCTCTGGAGAAAGGTTTTACCGTCGCCAGCCTGGTCAACGACGCGCCGATCGTTTTTGAAGACTCGGAACTGGAACGAACCTGGAAACCAGAGAATTTCAGCGAGAAATTCTTTGGCCCAACGCGACTGCGCGAGGCCATGGTGAATTCCCGCAACCTGGTTTCCATTCGTCTGCTTCGGGACATCGGCGTCGAATATGCCCGGGACTATGACCAGAATTTTGGCTTTAAAAAAGAGGAATTGCCCGCCAACCTCACCATGGCGCTGGGGAGTGCCTCACTGACACCGCTATCGATGGCCAGGGCTTATGCCGTGTTCGCCAACGGCGGATACCTGGTCACGCCCCAGTACATACGTACCATCACTGATTCAAAGGGTCGGATAGTTTTTCAGACTCTTCCTTCGGTGATCTGCGATGACTGCAAAGCGGAAGCTCAAGCGCCCGGTACTGGCCAGCCCGAAATTGAGAAGCTCGCACCTGAACTCAGGACACTGGAAATTACAACGGAAGCCACCGGATTGGAGGACGTTGCGAACAGCTCCAGTCTGGCTGTAGAAGCGAAGACACCCGAAGATAATTTTGCTCAACGGACAATTTCACCCCAAAATGCCTACCTGGTGCGATCCATGATGATGGACGTCGTTCGGCGCGGTACCGGGGTTAGAGCCATGGAGCTGGGCCGCAGAGACCTGGCCGGAAAGACCGGCACAACCAATGAGCAAAGGGATGCCTGGTTCTCCGGATACAACGATTACCTGGTAACGTCAGTCTGGGTTGGTTTCGATAACCACGAGCCTTTGGGCAGACGCGAACTGGGCGGGCGCGCGGCCCTGCCTGTATGGATTGAATTCATGGCCGTGGCACTCGAGGGCATTGAAGACAAGCCGCCGGTCATGCCGGATGGTCTTGCACAAGCCCGGATCGATCCGGAAACCGGAATGCTCGCTGCGCTTGATAATCCGGACGGAATCATGGAAATATTCCAGGCAGGAAGATTACCGCCAATGCAGGAAACCGATCAGGGAGGCGATCAGGATGACCCGCTCGAAGAAGACCCCTACGAGATCTATTGAGGGTGGCCTGCCGCGCCATGAACGGCGCTTTCGGCAGATGAGGCTGGAAGTCGCTGCCGAAGCGGCGCGCATAATTGCAACCGAGGGTCAGCACAACTACCACGCGGCGAAAAAAAAGGCGGCTGAGAGGCTCGGCGCCACTGAGCGGCTTGCGCTTCCCAGCAACGTTGAAGTGGAAGACGCGCTTCGGCGTTACCAGGGGCTTTATGGCGGTCTGGCGCACACTGAAAACCTGGGGCGCCTCCGCGGCATCGCGGTTGAGGCGATGAGTTACCTTGAAATTTACAATCCGCGGCTGGTCGGTACGGTCCTCGAGGGCACCGCCAACGAGCATTCAAGAATTACACTGCACATTTTTGCCGAATCGACAGAGTCAGTGATTATCCATTTCCTGGAAAAGGGCGCCCCTTTCAGCCAGGAGGAACGCCAAATACGATGGTACGACGGGTCTTACCTGACGGTACCGCTGGTCGTTTTTGAAGTGCAGGACGCCACTGTCGAACTAATGATTTTTGACCCGGTGCACATCAGGCAGCCGCCACCCAGCCCGATCGATGGAAAACCACAACGCCGGGCGACACTAACTGACACGGAGTGCCTGCTAATGGAATCGCATCCCCCGGACCTGCTGGCCGAGCCCGCCAATTCGGCAGGATAAAACAAGACCCGCTTTTTACTTTCTCCGGTGCAGCGCCCGGTAACGCCGTTCCTGCTGGCCGGCATAAACCTGGCGGGGCCGTCCGATCTTGGTCGGTTCCCCGCATTGCTCAAGCCACTGCGCCACCCAGCCCACGGTTCGGGCGATGGCGAACATCACCGTGAACATGCTGACCGGGATCCCAAGCGCCTTGTAAATGATGCCGGAATAGAAATCGACGTTAGGATAGAGCTTCTTTTCAACGAAATAGTCGTCTTCCAGTGCAATGCGTTCCAGCTCCATGGCCAGGTCCATCATCGGGTCGTCCTTGCCGAGTTCATCCAGTACCTCGTAACAGGCAGCCCTGATAATGGTCGCCCTCGGGTCGTAATTCTTGTAGACGCGATGTCCAAAGCCCATCAGGCGGAACGGGTCATCCTTGTCTTTGGCCCGTTTAACATACTTGGGAACGTTGGCCTTGGTCCCGATTTCGGAAAGCATTTCAAGCACCGCTTCGTTGGCGCCGCCGTGTGCGGGCCCCCACAAAGCGGATATGCCAGCTGCCACGCAGGCATAAGGATTAGCCCCGGTCGAGCCCACCAGCCGTACCGTCGAAGTACTCGCATTCTGTTCGTGATCAGCGTGCAGGATAAACAGCAGATCAAGGGCCTTGGCGGCTACTTCGCTTCCCTCGTAATGTTCAGAAGGTACGGAGAACATCATGTTCAGGAAGCGCTCGCAGAAACGGAGCGAGTTCTGCGGGTAGGCAGCCGGCCAACCCATATGGTGCCGGTAGCAGGCTGCAGCGATGGTCGGCATTTTTGCGATCATGCGCTTGGCGGACAGCATCCGGTGTTCCGGGTTTTTCATGTCCAGCCGATTGTGATAGAAGGCTGCCAGGGACCCCACAACTCCCGCCATCATTGCCATCGGATGGGCATCGTAATGGAACCCTGAAATGAAGAGGTTCAGCTGCTCATGCACCATCGTGTGATAGGTCAACTCGTCGCGAAACTGGTTGAGATTCTTTTCATTCGGCAAATCGCCGTTTAGCAGGAGATAAGCCACTTCGACAAACGTGCTGCGCTCCGCAAGCTGTTCAATCGGGTAACCCCGGTAACGGAGAATTCCTTTGTCACCGTCAATGAATGTGATTTTGCTGGTACAAGCCGCGGTCGCACTGAATCCGGGGTCGTATGTGAAGTACCCCAGTTCAGATGGAAGAGACTTTATGTCAAGTGTCGGCTCGCCCTCGGTTCCGACAATGACCGGCAACTCCAGTTTTTTTCCTGTTGACTCATCTGTTATAAATACTTTTTTTTCGGCCACTGAAGTCTCCTAATAAAACCAGAAAAGAATGTCTGAATATAGCACAGCCTATAAAATCCGGATAACATTAAAAATGTTAATATTCAAGTTGTTATCGATAATGATACAGGCCAAAACCAGGCAAAAAAAACCCCGCACAAGGCGGGGTTTCTGCTTATTTATTGCAACCCTTACTTTCCGTAGCGTTTCTTGAAACGGTCTACGCGTCCGCCGGAATCAAGCACCTTGTGCTTGCCGGTATAAAACGGGTGAGATGCACTGGAAACTTCAACTTTAACCAGCGGGTACTCGTTTCCATCTTCCCACTTGATGGTTTCCTTACTGTCGATCGTTGATCGGGTCAGTATCGCAAAATCTGAAGACATGTCCTGGAACACGACTTCCTTATATTCGGGGTGAATGCCTGGCTTCATGACAATTCCTGTAAAATCTCGGTACGCATACGCGGAAGACCGGCCAGTTTACTGAGCTGCGCAGCCGATTGCAAGACCTTTCACGGCAAAAAAAGCGCCTGGATTTCATTGCTGAAACGCCAACCCAGCTCTGTCGGTGACAGAACTCCATTTTCATCCTTCAACAGCCCTTTATCAACCGCGATTTGCACCCTGGCTTCCACCTTGTCCCAGGCGACACCGGTCCTTGGATCCATCTGCGATTTATTCACTCCTTCGCGCAACCTCAACTGGTTCAGAAAAAACTCGAAAACACGCTCTTCAGGAGTGAGATCACGGCTCTCAATCACGCCGCTTCCCTCACTTACACCGTTCATCCAGGACCTGGGGTGGCGCTGTCTGATCCTGCGCCTGGCGGACTCTTCCGCGGGCAGAGTGATTTTTCCATGAGCCCCTGCCCCGATCCCCAAAAAATCGCCGTAGCGCCAATAGTTGAGATTGTGACGGCATTGATATCCGGGGCGTGACCAGGCTGAAATCTCGTACTGTTCAAATCCAGCCCGTGACAAAACCACCCCACATTCCTGCTGCATTTCCCACGCAGAGTCATCGTCCGGTAGCTCCGGCGGGTTGGCGTGAAACGCCGTGTTCGGCTCGATAGTGAGCTGGTAATGTGAGATATGGGTGGGCTCACACGCAACGGCGGCGCGCACATCCTGCAACGCGGCCTCCAGGGATTGGCCCGGTAGAGAATACATCAGGTCAATATTGTAGTTTTTAATTCCGGAACCGCGGATCGCCGCTACCGCCAGGTCGACTTCTCTGCGGCCATGTATCCGGCCGATGTCTTGCAGGAGACGGTCGTCAAAACTTTGAACACCCAGTGAAATCCGGTTGACTCCTGCATCGCGATAGGCAGAAAAGCTGTCATGTTCGATCGTGCCCGGGTTGGCTTCGAGGGTCACCTCGGCCTCCGGGCTTACGGGCAACAGGCTTCGAAAGCCGGACAGCAGGAATCCAATTTGCTTCGCACTGAAAAGACTGGGCGTTCCGCCTCCGAAAAAGATGCTGTGCACAGGCCGCCCCCAGACCAGCGGCAGCTCCTCCTCGAGATCCACGAGCAGTGCATGGACATATTCCTCGGCCGGCATATCCACACCGGCCGCGTGTGAATTGAAATCACAATACGGGCACTTTCGGACACACCATGGAAGGTGGACGTAAAGAGAAAGCGGGGGGAGCTCCATGGATCAGAACGCGGCCAACTGCCCTTTCAATGCAGACAACGCCTGGCCGCGGTGGCTGATTCGATTCTTGACGGTCGCGGGTAATTCTGCGGAAGAACATTTCTCACCCGGCACCCAGAACACCGGGTCGTAGCCGAATCCGCCCGATCCCACAGGCTTCATTAGTATCCGACCGTCCCATTTGCCTATGGCCAGCAGCGGCGCCGGGTCCTGCGCTTGACGCACCACCACCATTGCGCAGTAGAAATGAGCTTTCCGGGCCGGCTCTGCGATTCCTTCCATAGTTTCCAGGAGCTTGCGGATATTGGATTGGTCATCGGCTCCCGCTCCGGCAAATCGCGACGAGTAAATTCCCGGGGCACCGTTCAGGGCGTCGACTACCAGGCCGGAGTCATCCCCAAGCGCCGGTAATCCCGTATATCTCGATGCGTGACGCGCCTTGATCAGGGCGTTTTCGATGAAACTCAGACCGTCCTCGACGGCCTCAGATATTTTCCAATCGCTCTGCGGTTTCACATTCCAACCGAGCGGCTCAAGCATGGCGCTCAGTTCCCTGAGTTTGCCTGGATTGCCACTGGCCAGCACCAGGTCCTGGATGGGGGCTGACATCTCAGTCTCCGAGCGCTCGATCCTGGAACTCGATCAACCGCCGGATTCCTGAATCCGCGAGTTCCAGCATCGCGTCCAGCTCATCACGCCGAAACGCATGGCCTTCAGCCGTTCCCTGGATCTCGATAAACGCGCCGCCATCGTTCATCACCACGTTCAGGTCTGTTTCAGCAACAGAGTCTTCAGGATAGTCCAGGTCAAGAACGGGTGTATCCCCGAAAATGCCAACCGAAACCGCCGCCACCTGACCATGAACGGGGTTCTTTTTAATCAGCCCGCGAGACAGCAACCACCGGCAGGCATCTACCAGAGCCACGTAAGCCCCCGTGATAGAAGCCGTGCGCGTGCCGCCATCGGCCTGCAGGACGTCACAGTCAAGGGTGATTGTCCTTTCCCCCAGGGCAGCCCGGTCGACTACAGCTCTGAGCGAACGACCGATCAAGCGCTGAATTTCCAGGGTGCGCCCGCCCTGCTTGCCGCGGGCAGCCTCCCGAAACATGCGGCTGCCGGTCGATCTCGGCAACATGCCGTATTCCGCGGTCACCCAACCCTCGCCTTTTCCTCGAAGAAAGGGCGGCACCCGCTCCTCAACCGAAGCGGTGCACAACACCTGGGTGTGCCCGCAACAGATCAATACCGATCCCTCGGCATGACGAGTGTAATTTCGCTTGATAACAATATCGCGCAACTCTTCGGGCGCTCTGCCACTTGGTCTCATGTTGGAATCCTGACGTCTTCAGATGGTTGACTCATGCCGGTTCACGCTGACGCAGCCCGCATTTGCCGTTACTATTGTGCCAATCAAATCGATGGACAACAATTCATGATCCGCAGTATGACAGGATTTGCCGGTGCCGAGCGGCAATGTGCTTTCGGACGCCTCACCTGGGAACTACGATCGGTCAATCACCGTTATCTCGAAATCGGCTTCCGGGTTCCGGAGGAGTTCCGGATGCTCGAGCCCGAGATCAGACGAATCCTTGGAGAATTTCTCAGCCGCGGCAAGGTGGACGCCACCCTCAAGTTCGTTCCGGCTGCCACGATGGCGAGCGCCAGCCTGGAATTGAACAGCGTGCTGGCGGCCCGCTTGCTGGAGCTGCATGCAGAAATGCAGGAATTGAGCGGCCTTGAACAGGATGCAGATCTCAGAGCCTTCATGCGCTGGCCGGGAGTGATCTCGGAACGCGCTCCGGACCCGCAGCCGTTACACGAGGCCGCCCTGGAACTGCTGGCCGAAGCGGCGGCCGGACTGCAGTCAGCCCGGGGGCGAGAAGGTGAGCAGATGGCTGCCGCGATCCGCGAGCGCCTGGAAAATATCGAGCAATGTGTCGTGGACGTTAGAGGCTGGTTGCCGGAAATCAGGGAAGGGCTAAGGCAAAAAATGCTCTCCCGGATTGCGGATCTGCAACAACCGCTGGAGCCCGGCCGACTGGAGCAGGAAGTGGCTTTTCTCTCGCAGAAGATCGATGTCGATGAAGAACTGGACAGACTGGATGCTCATGTGAAAGAAGCCCGTCTGATACTGGAACGCGACGATCCGGTCGGGCGCAGACTGGATTTCCTCATGCAGGAGTTCAATCGAGAGTCCAACACACTCAGTTCAAAGTCGGTGGACAACCGCACTACCCAGGTGGCTGTGGAGCTGAAAGTAGCTATCGAGCAGATGCGGGAACAGGTTCAGAATATTGAATGACCCAAACCTTTTCGTGGTCGCGGCGCCATCGGGAGGAGGAAAGACCAGCCTGATCAACGCCTTGCTTGACCGGGACAAACAGGTTCGCCTGTCGGTCTCTCATACGACCCGGCCGCCAAGACCTGGCGAACGGGATGGAGTGCATTACCATTTCATCGATGAAGCATCTTTCCAGCATCTCGCCGACCGGGATGCTTTCCTGGAGCACGCCCGGGTTTTCGATCATTACTACGGCACCGGCCGGGAGGCCGTGGAGCGGCAACTGGCGTCAGGATACGATGTAATCCTGGACATCGACTGGCAGGGCGCCCGTCAGATCAGGGACTCATTCCCTTCCTGCTGCACCGTTTTCATTGTGCCGCCTTCTCTCAAGGTTTTACGCCAGCGGCTGACTACCCGCGGGCAGGACAGCGAGGCCGTCATCCAGCGGCGAATGCGTGATGCTCGCACCGAGATTTCACACTGGAGCGAATTTGACTTTCTGATCATTAATGATAATTTCGATGAAGCGCTCTCTGATCTCCGCTCCATTATCCGCGACGGCGAATTGAGCCGCCCCGTGGATAATCGCCAGCGCAGGGAAATTCTGGCGGAACTGCTTGGAACGGGATAAAATGGTAAGTTCAGCCTCGAGGCAGCACCGTTTCGGGGAAACGCATCAAACACGAATTTTTGGAAACACAACATGGCAAGAATTACTGTAGAAGATTGTCTCAACAGAATTGACAATCGTTTTGAGATGGTACTCACGGCGACCAAGCGGGCACGTCAGATTGCAAACGGCGCCGACCCCCTGGTTGAAGAGCAGAACGATAAGCCAACGGTAATCGCACTCAGAGAAATTGCCGATGGTCTGGTCGACCCCGAACGCGTCAATATGATGCAGGCGGAAATTGAGGCTGCTGAAGTATTCGATACGCGAATCGAGGATGATGACTTCGCGCCGTAAGTCTGGACGAAGGACAGCTATACGCCAGGACACCGTCCAATGCAGGCAGCAACAGGATACCCCGAACCCGTCCTGAAGCTCAGGGACCTGCTCAATACTTATCTCGACCCGAAAAACGTGGCCATCGTGTTGCGCGCTTATGACCTGGGCGAATCCGCACACCGGGGGCAGACCCGCAAAACCGGTGAACCCTATATCCTCCATCCTGTCGCTGTGGCACAGATTCTGGCCTCAATGCGAATGGACCATGTCAGTATTGCGGCCGCTATCCTGCATGACACCATCGAAGACACGGCATTAGGCTGGAAGGACATCGAGGAACAATTCGGGCCTGAAATCGCTGACCTGGTGGATGGTGTCACCAAGCTGGACAAGATGAAATTCCGCACGCGTGTCCAGGCGGATGCGGAGAGTTTCCGGAAACTCATGCTAGCGATGTCGCGCGACTTGCGGGTTATCTTCATCAAGCTCGCTGATCGCTTGCACAACATGCGCACCCTTGGCAGCATGGCGCCCGGTTCCCGGCGACGAATTTCACGCGAAACCCTTGATATTTATGCCCCCATCGCTGACCGGCTGGGCATGAACAGCATGAAGCATGAACTGGAAGATATGGGGTTTGCCAACCTCTACCCCTGGCGTTACCGGACCATAACCGAACACCTCGATACCATGACCGGACACCGCCTGGAAATCGTCCAGAACATCCTGGAAGCCCTGCGCGGGAAAATGGCCGATGCCGGTGTGCCGTGCAGGATTACAGGCAGAAAAAAATCCCCGTACAGTATTTACAAGAAAATGCTGTCGAAAGACCTTTCATTTTCGGAAGTCACCGACTTTTTCGCTTTCAGGATCATCACAGAGACCGAAGCCCACTGTTACCAGGCCCTGGGCGTTGTTCACAGTCTTTACCAACCGAAGCCCGGCCGTTTCAAGGATTTTATTGCACTTCCGAAGGCCAATGGCTACCAGTCACTCCATACGATTCTGAACAGCCCCTATGGACTGCCGGTTGAGATCCAGATCCGCACCGAGGACATGGATGTCATGGCGAGTAAGGGCGCCGCGGCGCACTGGCAATATAAAACCGGTGTCTCACCTGCCGGTTCTCCTCCGGCTTCTGCCGAGGTACGGGCCCGGGAGTGGCTGATGCGGCTGGTGGATGTGCAACGACACACCGGAGATTCCCTGGAATTTCTGGACCACGCCAAGGCCGATCTGTTCCCGGATGAAATTTTCGTTTTCACACCCAAGGGAAAAATCATCGACCTGCGCCTGAACTCGACGGCGCTTGACTTTGCTTACGCCATACATACCGGAGTGGGCAACCACACGGCGCGGGCATTGGTCGACAACATTGAGGTGCCGCTTTCAACCCGGTTGGCAAACGGACAGACCGTGAAAATCATCACGGATCCCGACGTGCAGCCGAAACCGGAGTGGCTTGAATTCGCGGCCAGTGCTCGGGCCCGCACCGCTATCCGGCATTACCTGAAGAGCCTGCGCCAGGAAGATACGGTGGCCCTGGGCCTGAGGTTGCTCGAAAAAGCGCTCAACGCGCGGGGCAGCTCGGTCGAGAGGGTTTCGGAAGAACGCTGGAGCCAGTTTCTGAAGGAAAACCATTTCAACCGCCAGGAGGAGCTGTTTCACGAACTGGCGCTGGGATCGACCCTCGCCAACATCGTTGCCGGAAAGCTGGCGCCTGATGCCAGCCTTTTCTCTGACCGGACGGACAGTGGCGAGGCCATCACCATAGAAGGCTCCGAGGGCAATGCCCTGAGCTTTGGCGCCTGTTGCCTGCCCGTTCCCGGTGACAGCATCATGGCTTACGTTTCCACCGACAAAGGGCTGGTGGTTCACCGCGTCACCTGCAGCAATGTCCGCGAGTTTCGCAAGCATCCGGACCGTTGCGTGGACGTTATCTGGGCGCCGATAACCCGGGGAATGTTCCCCGTTGCACTCCGCATCGTCGCCCGGAATACGCCAGGGGTGCTGGCCAATATCTCTACCAGCATTGGTGAAGCCGGCAGTAATATTGAAACCGTGGCTCAGCCGGACGCCAACCCGGAGACCGCAACCCTGTTGTTCAATATCAGCGTCAAGAACCGTGACCACATGGCACGTGTGATGCGCCGGTTGCGCAGAAACAGCAATATCATCAGGGTCCACCGCGTGGGCTGAAACTCCAGACCCAAAGGAACCGCCATGACCAAACACGTCATCAAGACTGAACAAGCTCCCGCAGCACTCGGGCCGTATTCACAAGCTGTCAGGCATGGTGACACGGTTTATCTTTCAGGCCAGATTGCTCTTGACCCTGCAACCCAGAAAGTCGTTCCGGGCGGCATCAGCGAACAGGCCCACAGGGTCTTCCTGAATCTTCGCGCCGTATGCGAAGCAGCCGGCAGCAGCCTCGACGGCATCGTCAAAGTGAACATTTACATGACTGACCTCGGAAACTTTGCGACGGTAAACCAGATCATGGCCGAGTATTTTTCCGAACCCTTCCCGGCGCGGGCGACGATCGAAGTCTCCGCCCTGCCCCTTGGCGTAGAGGTTGAAGTGGAAGCGGTTCTTGGCCTCTGAGCTTCGAGACCTGCGGGGCATAGGCCCGCAACTTGAAACACTACTGCACCAGCTGGGCATTCACTGCGTCCAGGACCTGCTTTTTCACCTGCCCCTGCGCTATGAAGACCGCACAAGGGTGTACCCGATCGGGACACTTTACCCCGGGGTGCGGGCACTGGTAGAGGGAGAGGTCGAACATACGGCTATCGTTCGTGGCCGGCGCGCCACCCTCGTGGTTGTCATCTCAGACGGAACAGGGCGAATCACTCTGCGTTTCTTCCATTTTCGCGCAGCACAGCAAAAACAGTTATCCAAAGGCACACGCCTGCGCTGTTATGGCGAAGTCAGGGGAGGGTTCCAGGGCCTCGATATGGTCCATCCCAGCTATAAACGCATCCTCAGCAAACAGGATGAAAAGGTTTCCGACCGGCTCACTCCAGTCTATCCCTCGGTGGAAGGGCTGGGTCAGGCAAGTTGGTTAAAATTGAGCGACCAGGCGCTTTCTTTGTTGCAAAGCCATCAACTGGAGCTTGAGGAACTGCTTCCGGACGATCTTCAGGGCAACCTGCAGATCCCCTCACTAGCCAGCGCGCTGATCTATATCCACCGGCCACCGGCCGGAGCGGATGTGGCGGCCCTGGTCGAGCGCCGCCACCCGGCGCAACAACGGCTCGCATTGGAGGAATTGCTGGCCCACAACCTCAGCATGCAGCAATTGCACCGCAGACAACGTCAGCTCAGAGCGCCCGCTCTATCCCTGTCAACCGACCTCGAACGCAAATTTATCAAACAGCTTCCATTCAGGCTTACCGGGGCTCAAGAGCGCGTCATTCACGAAATACAGTCGGACCTGGCTAAAAGCCACCCGATGCAGAGGCTTGTCCAGGGCGATGTCGGATCGGGAAAAACCGTGGTGGCCGCGATGGCAGCCCTGAGGACCATGGGAAACGGCTTCCAGGCAGCCATCATGGCGCCGACAGAATTATTGGCGGAACAGCATTTGCGCAGTTTCAGGGACTGGCTGAAACCCTTCGGCGTTGAGCCGGTCTGGCTGAGCAGCAAAGTCACCGGCAAGGCAAGAAAATCCACGCTGGTAGCGATTGAACAAGGGGCGCCGCTGGTGATTGGCACCCATGCGCTGATGCAGGAGGGTGTCAGTTTCGGCCGGCTCGGCCTCGTGGTGGTGGACGAACAGCACCGATTTGGCGTGCACCAGCGACTGGCGCTGCTGGACAAGGCGGGGGTTGAGTCACTCCACGCCCATCAACTGATCATGACCGCCACGCCGATTCCAAGAACCCTGGCGATGACAGCCTATGCGGGCCTTGAAACCTCGGTGATTGATGAGTTGCCTCCAGGCAGAAAACCGGTTACGACCGCAGCCATATCCAACGAGCGGCGCGCCGAGGTCATTTCCCGCGTTGCCGCTGCCTGCTCTGACGGCAGGCAGGCCTACTGGGTCTGTACACTGATCGAAGAGTCTGATGCCGTGCAGGCACAGGCGGCGGAAGAAGTCGCCAGAGAGCTGCAGTCAAGACTCTCCGGCGTGAATGTGGGGCTCGTGCATGGCCGCATGAAGCCGGCCGAGAAGCAGGAGATCATGGACGGGTTCAAACGGGGCGCTGTCCAGTTGCTGGTCGCAACCACCGTTATCGAGGTGGGCGTTGACGTGCCTAACGCCTCGCTGATGATTATTGAAAATGCGGAACGGCTCGGTCTGGCGCAGTTGCACCAACTGCGCGGCCGCGTCGGCAGGGGCGATCTACAAGCATCCTGTGTGCTCCTTTACAGCTCGCCGATAGGAACGCTCGCCAAAGAGCGGCTTAACATTCTCCGGCAAACTTCCGATGGATTCCGTATCGCTGAAAAGGACCTGGAACTGCGTGGACCTGGTGAAGTATTGGGGACTCGTCAAACAGGTCTGCTGCAATTCCGCGTGGCTGACCTCACAAGGGACCAGCAATTACTGGAGACCATACCAGCGGTCGCCGAGCGCCTGATGAACGAAAGTCCGGAGCGTGTCAGCAAGCTCATCCGGCGCTGGATCGGGGATGCGGCCCGCTTTGCAGGGGTTTAAAGAGCCGCCAGGAAAAGTGCGTTGATTTCCGCCCGGGCCTGGCTGACATCGTCACGAATCTGATCCATCAGAACAATGAATTCCGGCTTGTCCCGTAAAGGAGCCAGCCGGGTGTCAATGTCGATTACCCACGTTTCGCGAAAACCACGATCATAGGCTTCCCTGAGCTTTTGCATGGCCTTGTCGGGTTCGTGCCGCATGGTCAGCAGGACGGCCTCATTGTAGTAAATGTCCTGGTTGTCGACACCGTTCAACCGGGCGCGTTTGATTTTACGCTCTACCATGTCCAGCAGCGCAGTCGCCGTTTGGGAATCCCCCAACAATTCTGTCTCAAGGGCCGCCATGGTGACCGTCATGATTTCGTCTCCACTATAAGCTGGATCATCCTCTTCGCTCATTGCGGACGTAAAAAGATCCCGGGCTCGCGCATGATCCCCCCGCACCATTGCGATCATGCCCAGCTGGAAGTCGAATCTGCGCTGCAGTGCTTCGGGCAGACCGTCACCAAATTCCGCCATCTGTTTGCGCAGCATCAACTCGGCCTCTTCATACCGCTGTGCGACCATCAAGGTCGTCCAGCGGGCCATCAGCAGGGAGGCATTTTGATCTGATTTTTCCAGGCCCTTCAATAAAAGGCGCTCGGCTTCTTCGGTATCGCCCAGCAGTACCCAGGTCCTGGCCAGGGCGGCAATGTCCTCAGGATTATCCGGCCCCAGTTCGTAGGCGCGGTTTGCCAGTTCCCACCCCTGCACCAGGTTGCCGTTGTAGAGCTCCATCTTCGACATGAAACGCAACAGAAGTGTCGAATCGGGCCGCAGGCTCAAGAGGTCTTCAAGCATGTCCCTACCGGCCTGCCAGTCACCTCGCGTAGCCAGGTTGTTGGCGTAGTTGACCATCAGCAACTCGTTGAGGGGATCACGCTGCATCGCCTGCTCAAGCACCATGTGCTCTTCAGGATACCTGCCCTGCTGACCCAATACGCCAGCGAGCCACAACTGGGCCGGGATATAGTCTTCGTTCAGTTCCACCGCTTGCCGCAACGCCGATTCGGCAGCGTCCATTTGTCCGATTTGCCAACGCGCAAGCCCAAGCGCCGCAAATGCCTCGGCCGATTCCGGGTCGAGCTCCAGGGCCTTTTCGATCATTGCCTGTGCCTTCTCCGTCGCTTTCACTGTGGTGACATTGCCGTACAATGACAACAGCAGCCAGGTGTCCGCCATCGCGGCATATGCCGGTGCGAATCCGGCATCGTGTTCCAGTGCGGTGGCAAACATTTCAATGGCTTTCTGCATTTCCGCGGGAGTGCGCCGCCACCAGTGCAGGCGCCCCGTGCGGTATGCCTGGGAGGCGGCCAGGCTATCCGTTCTCGACTCGGGCTTTTTAGCCAGTCCGGTGAAAGAGTCGACCAGTGACAAAGCGATGCTGCTGGCCACTTCATCCTGGATCTCGAAAATGTCCGTTAGCTGCCGGTCGTAGACTTTGGACCAGATGTGATAGCCGTCTTCCACGTTGATCAACTGCGCAGTCAACCGGATCTGGTCACCCGATGTTCGCACGCTGCCTTCCAGCACGGTCCTGACATTGAGCAGACGTCCTATCTCGCGAATGTTCTCCTTGCTTTCCCGAAAAGCGAACGACGAGGTTCTCGCAGCCACGTTGAGACCTTCGACCTGGGTCAGCAAGTTTAGAATTTCTTCGGACATGCCATCCGCAAGGTAGCGCTGATCATCATTCTGCGACAGGTCGGTAAAGGGCAACACCGCGATCGAATTTTCCGGAGCGGTAAATGCCCGCTCCGCAAGTTGCTGGGGCTGCGCACCCGATTCGAACAGGCCCGAGTAATACTGGTAGAACCCATAGGCCAGCCCGCCCATCGCGAACAACATGAAACTGAACAGGACGGCGCTCTGGGACCGGCTCAACAAGCCCGCGCGGACAGTCCGGTGGATTCCGTCAGGCCGGATTTCCAGGTGCCAGGCCAACAGGAACACCAGCGGAAATCCGAGAATGACAACAATAACGACCAGCGTGGGCACCCACTCGGGTAGTCGTAACGGCTCTACCGCGGCATCCATCAACTGCAACAGGACAAATACGGCAACGGCATAAGCGCCAACCGTACGCAATACTTTTCTCCGGTTGAGTTCCGCCAGCGTGGCCGATATGAAAGAGTGGCTTTCTGTCATTCGTCTTGCCTTATGGGTCTAGGCCTTTAGATAATAGACGTTCCAAGTCACCATTTGGTTTCCCGGATTTTTGTCGGTCTGTCGCAGAATCCGCTCAGAGCGCCTTGTCACCCTCTTCCCCGGTCCGGATTCTGACAGCCTGCTCCAGCGAGTGCACAAAGATCTTTCCATCACCGATACGGCCCGAAGCCGCGGCATCGGCGATTGCCTCCACCACAGCATCAACCCGGTCGTCCGGTACCGCAACCTCGAGCTTGAGTTTTGGCAGAAAGTCAACGACGTATTCGGCGCCGCGGTAAAGTTCCGTATGTCCTTTCTGGCGCCCGAAACCCCGCACTTCGGTGACGGTCATGCCCTGGATACCGGTTTCTGCGATCGCGTCACGGACATCATCCAGTTTGAACGGTTTGATAATAGCAGTGATCATTTTCATGGCGAATTCTCTTGAAGCAGTAGATCAATTGACTTTAATGCGGGCATAATCAAGCCGCAAGCGGCAATAGTCATAGTAGGGAAATTACCAATGATTGATCTTCGAACGATTGACGAACTAACACGCAAGTTGGGTGACGCTTTGCCGCCCGGTGTGGCACAGACCAAAGACGATCTCGAGAGCCGTTTCCGCAAGGTTCTGACCGGCGCCTTCGAGCGCATGAACCTGGTCGGGCGCGAGGAATATGACGCCCAGTGCGCCATCCTCGAAGAAACCCGGGCAAAACTTGAAGCGCTGGAGGAGAGGCTGAACAAGCTGTCATCCACTTGACCTGGTTTTCATACCATCGGACGCGGCGCCCTGGACCATCCTGAGACACCCGGTCAAGCAATTTTGAGACTCACTACCTAACGGCCTGTGACCCAGGTGCCTGATAATTTGGTCAGACTGCCTGGAGACCCACCTGATGCCTCAAATCGAGCTGGACCAGATCGAAATCTTCCATCGTCTACCAGAACCTGCTGTACCACCTGGTACGACGGCTGCGGGCATCGAACGCCGAGGCGGATTTGTTCACCCTGGTGTTTTGGTTCAATACTAAGGGATCAACGGCGTGACCTTCGAAGGATGCGATTTCATGGATTTCGAAAATGATCAGACCGCACGCATTCGAACAATCTTCGATTCACGACCCTTGATGCAGGGTTGATTCGCACGGACGAAGTTTTGGGGTCAGAGTAAAAGGACGGACTAAAAAGGGGGCATGGAAACTTGACCAGCGATAATCACCCGGATCACCTATTAGCTTGCAATACCAAGCGAACGCACAGTGCACTGGGCTATCGCCCACCCGCACCGAAGTGGTGCTGCCAAGAGAAATGAACGGAATATTGGAATCCGGCCAAATAGCCGCTTAAACTAACTTAACATCCGGACCAGTCAATGCGGGCACCTCAGCAGCATGAGGATCCAATCTATGGATCTAAGGAATGCGCCGGTAATGGCCGCACTGATCACAGCCGGCAGAACGCGTTACGCTGCTCGAAGGGCTCAAGGCGATTATGCTTTGGGGCGCTTACCAGCACTTCGAAGAAGAGAACAAAACCCAAGTTTACATTGTGAAGGAGTAAGAGTGAATGGGTCAGAAAGTTGGGGTAGATGGATTTTTGGCGCGCTGGGTTTTTGCGCTCGTTTTGGTGCTGGGCACTTATAATCCCAGCGGATATTCCTATATAACCTGGATACTGGATGGGGACACTTCATTTGGACCGGTTGTCGTCATCATCGGATTGTTGTTGCTGATAGGCTGGATATTCTGCGTCAAGACGACTTTCGACGCGATCGGCTGGCTTGGCGTAACGCTGGGCGCCGCGCTGTTTGCGGCGATCATCTGGCTGTTGGTGGATATCGGCTGGTTGAGCCTGGAGTCAACTGGAATCATGACCTGGCTGGCTCTGGTGGTCATCTCCCTGATTCTGGCTGTCGGCATGGCATGGTCACACGTCAAGCGGCGCATTACCGGCCAGTTGAATGTTGATGATGTCGACGACTGAATCCGCCAGCAATTTGGATTTCCGCCATCGGAAGCACTGGGCAAAGATTTTGGGGACGAAGAACCCACACTTGAAGGAATTATTCGCGGAGCCGAGGTTTTCTCCGCTTATACCCATTGGCTGAATCGAGCTTCGAACCCGACGTCATGAACCGGTCAAGGCCAAAATTGATTCTTTCGGGAAGATTTCTGACAATACTTTAAGATTTCGCTCCATGCCATTTGGCTGATTTATTGCCATCATCAAGTCCCACTCTGCGAACAATCAAAAGGTCTGCGATGGCACTGGCCCAAGTCTTCACCCGCGCCAGCGTGGGCGTCAACGCCCCGGAGGTCGTCGTCGAGGTGCACGTAGGCGGAGGATTGCCGCGGGTATCGATGGTCGGTCTTCCAGAGACGGCTGTCCGCGAGGCCAAGGATCGCGTCAAGGCTGCGCTGCTCAACGCCGGCTTCGAATTTCCGCCCAGCCACATCACGATTTCCCTCGCTCCGGCCGATCTGCCAAAGGAAGGCGGCCGCTTTGATCTGCCGATTGCCCTGGGAATCCTGGCGGCATCCGCGCAGGTCGACGACCGGAAATTTGAAGCGTTCGAATTTATCGGAGAGTTATCGCTGGGGGGTGGCCTGAGTCCGGTAAAGGGTGTTCTGCCGGTGGCGATACAGGCACATGCCTCCGGCCGCGGCCTGGTGGTGCCGATCGCCAACGGACCCGAAGCTGCTCTTTCAGGCGGGCAACGACAGTTTTGTGCCGGCAGCCTGCTCGCGGTGGTTGCCTGGCTGGAAGGTCGCGACTCATTACCGCCTGTCGCTGTTTCCGAAACCAGGCCAGCCGGAAATGTCCGGGACTTGCGTGATGTATACGGACAGCTACGAGCAAGACGGGCACTGGAGATTGCGGCGGCCGGAGCGCATAACCTGATTTTCACCGGGCCGCCGGGTACCGGCAAAACCATGCTGGCTTCCCGCCTTCCGGGTATCCTGCCGCCGATGACCGAGGAGGAAGCCCTCGATAGCGCCGCAGTCGCCTCGATCAGCCGGCCGGGCTTTGAAATCCACCAGTGGCGAGTCCGGAATTTCCGTGCACCGCACCACACGGCCAGTAGCGCCGCGCTGGTCGGTGGGGGTTCGAAACCCCGCCCGGGTGAAATCTCACTGGCGCATCACGGCGTGCTTTTCCTCGATGAGCTGCCAGAATTCAACCGCAACGTGCTGGAGGTTTTACGGGAGCCGATGGAATCAGGACATATTACTATTTCCAGGGCGACCAGCCAGGCTGACTTCCCTGCCCGCTTCCAGTTGGTTGCAGCCATGAACCCCTGCCCTTGCGGCTTTGCCGGAGACCGGACCGGGCGTTGCATGTGCACGGCTGAACAGATTCAGCGTTACCGGGCCAGAATTTCCGGCCCGCTGTTGGATCGAATCGATCTGCACGTAGAGGTGGCCCGACCCGGCCACATCCCGTATGACGGGCGCGGGACGCAACCTGAAAATAGTGAGTCAGTGCGCGAACGGGTGATAGCTGCTCGTGAACGACAGCTGGTTCGCGCCGGCATACCCAACGCACAACTCGACACGGCAGGCGTCAGACTTCATTGCAAACCGGGCCGGCAAATGCAAAAAATTCTCGAGGATGCAGCGGAACAAATGAATCTCTCACCCCGGGCCTGCCAACGGATTCTCAAAGTCTCACGCACGCTGGCCGACCTGGAAAACGTTGGCGAGATCCGCGAGCACCACCTGGCCGAGGCGCTTGCTTACCGGGGGTTTGATGGCGGTAAGAACCAGCAGTGATATGAATGCAGAGGTCCGATGAGCGTGCATTGAGATCGGATTCCACATTTCAGCGTGCAGGTCAGGTTTTTCGGATACGCATCACGAACCAGGCAGCGAACAGCATGAACACGGCGAAACCAACGATGTTGGCAAGCCACTCGGGGCCCAACCAGTCCGTACCGATACCAGCCGGTCGCGTGCCGATGGCAAATGCCGCCCCGGCAATGGCCACACCCAGCAGACCTTCGCCGCCAACAAAACCTGAACCCAGCAGTACGCCCTTGTCACGCCGTTCTACGGCCTCCTCCTGGGTGCGCGATTTACGTTCCAGCCAGAGTTTCAGCATGCCTCCAAGGAAAATGGGCGTCATGGTCGAAACCGGCAGGTACACACCCACGGCGAACGGCAGTGATGGTATTCGAAACAACTCGGCCACGATGGCGATTGCCACACCGATGCCCACCAGTGTCCACGGCAGGCTTTGCTCCAACACCCCGTCGATGACCAGCTTCATCAGGGTCGCCTGCGGTGCAGGCAGCTCGCTGCTGCCAAAGCCGAACGTACTGGCCAGCAACAGGACAGACAAGCAAACAAACGTGGCTGATGTAAGCACACCAATCAACTCACCGATCTGCTGCGAACGCGGTGTGGCGCCCAGCAGATAGCCTGTCTTCAGGTCCTGCGATGTATCACCGGCAATACTGGCCGCAATCGCCACCACGCAACCGACGGTCAGGGCAGCAGCTTTTCCTGCCATATCCGTCCAGCCCATGACAAGAAAAACACCCGCTGTCCCCAGCAGGGCCGCAATGGTCATGCCGCTGGTGGGATTACTGGTCACACCCACGAGGCCTACGATGCGTGAGGCAACCGTCACAAAAAAGAAAGAAAAAATCACCACGCAGACCGCAGCCACCAGTCGATGTATGATGTCATTAAGCGCACCGAACGGCGCCTCGACGAAAACCAGGACGAGACCAATCAACAAAATTCCGATACCCACGACTTTCAACGGAAGGTCGCGTGCGGTGCGCGCTACTGTGCCATCCGCCGAAGCGGTATCTGTTTCTGAACCCTGCTTTAGGCCAACCTCAACATCCACCTGGCCGCGTAACTCCTGTGCGCCCAGCCGGAAAGACTCGATCATGACCGGGATGCTGCGCACCAGGGTAATAATTCCGGCTGCTGCCACTGCACCAGCACCGATATAACGCACGTAGCGGCTCCAAATCTGGCTGGTCGACATTTCACTGATGGTCATGATGGTTTCCGGATACAACGGAGGCTGACCCTCGCCCCACCAGGCAATCAGGGGAATGATCAGCAAGGACGACAGCAAGCCGCCGCTGACCATAGTGGTGGCAATGCGTGGTCCCAGAATGTAACCCACGCCGAACAGGGCGGGAGAGAGGTCCATTCCCAGTTCACCCTTCTTCAGAAACGGTAACCTCAGGTGTGCCTCTGCAGGAAGCACCTGCAACCAACCGGTAATCGCCTTGTAGGCCGCGCCGGCGCCGAGGCCGATAAAAACATTACGCGCGTGTCCGCCACGGCTTTCATTTGCCACCAGCACGTGGGCGCATGCGGTGCCCTCCGGATACGGCAATACACCGTGTTCCCGTTCAATCAGGAACTTGCGCAAGGGAATCATGAACAGCACACCGAGCATGCCACCCGCCATTGCCAGCAGGGTCATCTGCAACAGCGTCGGCGACAGACCCCACAGGAACAGAGCCGGCAGTGTGAAAATCACGCCGCTGGCGACGGAACTCGACGCCGACCCAACCGTTTGGGCCAGGTTGGCTTCAAGAATATTGGCCGAACCACCCATGCGGCGCAGTGCGTGAAAGGCAGCAACCGTCATCACGGCCACAGGGATTGAAGTGCTGATGGTCAGACCGGCACGCAGGCCGAGGTAAGCATTGGCGGCACCAAACAGAATGCCGAACATGATGCCGAAACCAATGGCCTTCAGTGTAAATTCCGGAATGACTTCAGTCGCCGCCACGTACGGATGATAGGTTTCCCCTTCCTTGAGTGGCCGGTGCGCGCTATCAGGCAGGGAGCGTGAACGCGCCTGATCGTCCTGTGTGTTTGCTGTTGGTTTACTGGACAAGCGGCTTCTCCTTGTTGGATTTTTTCGTATTATTAGCCCGTAAAAACTACCGGGAAATATCCACCCTGGTTCAAAAAGCTGTCAGGTCAATCCTAGAATAGCAATTTTCATTGATTCTGGGCCGAATGACTAATGCGAAGTTGGCGCAAGTGCGTTAGAGAAACACGCCGGCCGCGAGAGCGGTAAAATCGGGGTGCGGCAGAGCGGACTTTTCCCTCTCCACATCAAACAGCGGGAGTTCAAACCGTATGGATTATTTTATCGAGAGCCTGCGCGCTGACTGGCAGACCTTCCTCAGCTTTTCGCCTCGCCTGATCTATGCCGGCTTTGTGCTTCTCGTTTTTTCCCTGGTCGCACATCTCGTGAGTAACTTGCTGGGCCGCGTCATGCGGCGCAGTGACCGGCTGCGGACCGACGAACGCTATGTCAGGCGGCTGGTCATTTGGGCCGTCCGGGTGATCGGCCTGTTGTTTGCACTGAGCGTCCTTGGGTTTAAAGGGGTTGCGGCCAGCATGCTGGCTACTGGTGGAGTGGTCGCAATCGTTCTGGGTTTTGCCTTTCGCGAAATTGGTGAGAATTTACTGGCCGGGCTTTTCCTCAGCTTCAGCCGGCCTTTCGAAGTAGGCGACCTGATCAAATCAGGAGAGTTGACCGGGACCGTCAGGGCCATCGATATCCGGTCCGTTCACATCCGCACTTTTGACGCGTGTGATGTTTTTGTGCCCAGCGCACAAATCTTCAGGCAGGAGCTTTACAACTACACTCGAGACGGAATACGCAGGCCCAGCTTCAGCATTGGTGTCGCCTACCACGACGAACCTGAAGCCGTGATTTCGTTGCTGCAGGGTGTGATTCGAAAGTCCGAAGATATCCTGCCCGAACCAGCGGCTTTTGTCACAATCAAACAGTTTGCCGACAGCTGGATCGTGTATGAAGCGTTTTTCTGGGTCGATATCAACATTAGCCACCGTGATCTTGTAGGCATTACGAATGACGTGATGATTCAGTGCTGGCGTTCCCTGCGCGAAGCAGGCATGACCTTCAGCACTGATGTGACGACCACGCTGGACATCAATTCAGTACCACAAATCACGATTCAGAAAGAGACTGCCGGCAGCGAGTAAGGATGTTTTGAGCAACTGCCACCGCGCCGAAGCTCTGGCGTATGGAGGATTTGATTGCGGTTAAAATCTGGAGTGATATGCTTGAGGATGGCAATGACGAACAAGCGCAAAACCATCACCGCCCGGGACCAGGCACCTACACTGGAAATCAGGGATGGCGGCCAAACGACCTGGATTCCCCAGGAAAAAATCGACTGGATCGATGCTGCGGGCGACTATATGTGCATCCACTCCGGCGGGCAAACTCACATCTTGCGCATGACGATGAAGAAACTGGAAGAGTCCCTCAATGTCGACTACCTGCAACGGGTTCACCGCTCCACCATCGTCAACGTCAACCAGGTCAGGGAATTGCAGGCCCACATCAACGGCGAGTATTTTCTGACCCTGCGAGGCGGACACACCGTTAAAATGTCCCGCACCTACAAGGACAAACTGAGGTTTTTCAGCTAAGCCCCTTCAGGTATCCCTCTGCCGCCCACGATCCAGCCAGAACTCGATACCCTGTGTGTTGAGCACCACGTCACCCATGAAAATTTCACGCAGGGTATCGTCTGAGCACGTTACGCCGTGTCCACGCGCTCTTTCCATCAGCCATTTCATCATGGCGGTCTGGATTTCCTGCTGGCGGTTTTCATGGGCATCGAAGCGTTCGCCCAGCACGGCAAAGTGCTCGACGCCGTTGATCAGCTCTTTCGAAAGGCGCTGCACATCCTGGACCCTTCCGAAGTGTGTGAGATACATGTTGCGGGGCGCTTTCTCCATCATGCGCCGCACAGACGATACCAGCGCCGGGGGGTCGAACTGGATCGGCGTGGAGGTCGGGAAAATGAATGGGCCGTTTTCAGTGTCCAGTTCGCGATACGAGATACCAAAGGTATCACCCGTAAACCAGCCGGCCGTCTGTTCGTCCCAGACACAGAAATGATGGCGCGCATGTCCCGGAGTATCGATAAACGACAGCTCCCGTTTCCCTACCGTGAGGCTGCTGCCTTCTTCCATGACCAGCACGCGGTCCTCGGGCACCGGCAACAGTGTTCCATACATTTCGTCGAATTTTTCATCGCCGTAGACTGTCCTGGCGCTGGCCTCCAGCCGGGACGGATCGGTCATGTGCCGGACCCCGCGCGGGTGGACGACAAGCCTGGCATTGGGCAGTTTCTGCATCAGCTTGCCGGCGCCTCCAGCGTGGTCCAGGTGAACATGCGTAACGATAACGTGACTGACCTCCTCAGGCTGCCGCCCCCGGCTTGTGAGTACTTTGAGAATCCGGCCAGCGCTATCATTGTTCCCTGCTTCGACCACAGCGACTGCTGTATCGGTTTCCAGCAGGTAGCATGCGGCCATCTGTGGGCGTACCATGCCACTATCGATCGCAACGACGCCCCCTTCATATTCCAGTGCCGTGATGTTTCCGGCCATACAAACTCCCAACGGACTTCCTGATTGAAAGGGTGTACATTCTCGGCTGATCGGGCAGGATAAAGCAATGGTGCATTCTCCAATCTATGGTGTTTTAAGGCGAGGATTGCCGCTTTTCCTGGCGCTGGCGTTAGGTTTCCTGGCATCGCCGGCCTATGGTGACCAGCTGGAAATCGTTGTACAGGGGTTGGAAGAACCCATGCTTGGCAACGTCCTGGCCCGCACCCAGTCCTTCGAGGTTACCGGCAACACGCGCTTTTCCCGCAAACACCGGGCAAGAATAAGAGCTGACGCAGAGCGCCGCGCAAGCTCCGCCCTCCGTCCCTATGGCTATTACCACGCGGTGGTTCAAAGCGAAATGCAATCCACCGGGGAAGGAGCCTGGAAATTGACCCTGAAAGTCGAAAAAGGCCCGCCTGTCGTCATTTCAGATTTCCACGTTAACGTTGACGGACCGGGAAGCAGCGACGAAGGTTTGATGAACTGGCAGGCAGGCTGGCCATTGACCACCGGAACCGTGCTGAACCAGGCCATCTGGGAAGATCAAAAAACGAAGGCGCTCGACCTGGCCGAGATCCACGGATACCTTGGCGCCCGTTTCAGTGAGCAGATCATTCGCCTGGACCTGGTAAACAACACGGCCGAACTGTCCCTTATCCTGGAGACCGGTGAACAGTCCATTATGGGTTCGGTCACCTACAACCAGGATATGGTTGACAATGGCGTTCTTGAATCCATGCCCAGGTTCAGCGAGGGACAGCCCTATGATCAATGGTTAATGGAACAATTCCGGCTGGACCTGTGGAAAACCGGCTACTTCAGCAATATTGAAGTGGTGGAGGAACGCAGGCTCGAAGAAAGCCCGCCGCGTGTCAACCTGGTTGTCAACATGGACGCCCGGAACCGCAATACCTACCAGGGAAGCCTTGGCTACGGCAGTGACACAGGACCACGGGTACAGGCGGTGTGGAACCGTCACCTGCTCTCCCGAAGGGGTGACAGCCTTGATGTCGGCGTCGGCTGGAAGGAGCAGGATAATCAATTCTCTTTACGCACCACTTACCGCCAGCCGCGCAAGGTTTCCGGTCAGCAATACTGGACCGCGGAATTGCTGTACAAGACGGAAATCCAGAAATTTACCGTCAGCCCAAGCGAGGATCCTGATCGTTCCATTACCATCGCCCGCGGCAGGGTGGATGGCTACAGTGTCAAACCGGGGTGGTTGAAGATTCGCAGCCTCGAGCGCGGATACCAGCAAATATTTGAACAATGG
>JAHEFT010000105.1 GCA_024640025.1 Chromatiales bacterium | reverse complement strand
GGATATTTCATACGGTAAAGCTGCTTCTGATTGCGGCAATAGTCTGGTTCGTCGGCTGGATGGCGGGCTACCCGGTCGTCAGTCTGGCTATCGCCGCCCTGGTTTATGCCGGCTGGCATTCCGTTAACCTGATACGGCTGCATCAGTGGACAACGAATCCCGGCAGTGAAACGCCGGAAAGTTTTGGCTTCTGGGCTGACATATTCAACAGCATCAACTCCATTCAGAAAAACCATCTGAGCAACCGGAAGAATCTCCAGGCTGCTCTCAATGAACTAAGGAGCCTGACCGATGCCCTCCCGGACGCGATGTTGGTGGTCACCGGGGATGGCGCTATCTCCTGGTGCAACGCCTCTGCGGAGCGCATGCTCAATCTGAAGATTCCTGAAGGGATCGGCAGTTCCATATTCAGCCTTTTGCGCGATCCGGAATTTGGCCAATGGCTAGCCGTGCAGGCAAAAGTAAAAAGCCCTCTGGACATCCCCTCCCCACAGGGCGGCGGGCGCTGGTTGACGGTTAGCGCATTCACCCTCGCGGCAAATCAGCAATTGATTGTTCTGCGCAATATCACCGGAATCCAGAACCTGGAACAGATCAGGCGGGATTTCGTGGCGAATGTTTCCCACGAACTCAGGACCCCGCTGACGGTGCTAAGAGGCTACCTGGAGTTACTTGACGACCATCCCGCTACCGAAGTGCACGAGGCGGTGGACCGGATGCTCGTCCAGGCGCTACAGATGCAAACCTTGCTCGACGACTTGCTTGAGCTGTCACGCTTGCAGAGTCTGGACCTGCGGGGGGAGGACGAACTGATCGATATTCCGCGAATGATGGCGCGCATCAGGAAACAGGCGGAAGACCTTAGCCGCGGCAATCATCAGATCCGGTTTGACGTGAATCCGCAGCTTTTCATAACGGGTATTCCTTCTGATCTTGAAAGTGCATTCAGCAATCTGGTCACGAATGCCATCAAGTACACACCGGAAGGCGGGAGTATTACGGTAACCTGGGAACAGGGAGCTCAAGGTCCACGATTGCAAGTTCGTGATACCGGGATCGGTATCCCCAGCCGGGATATTCCCCGGGTAACAGAGCGTTTCTACCGCGTTGGGTCAGACCGCGCGCGGCAAACGGGCGGCACTGGTCTTGGCCTGGCCATCGTCAAACACGTGCTCTATGAACACCAGGCGCGGCTGACCATCAAAAGCGAACTGGGTCTGGGCAGCGAATTTACCTGCGACTTTCCCGGCGAACGCTCAAAGATCCAACACTCTGGGCAATAGCGGGACACCGCCATGCCGAGACGGCCCCGCTCCGGGAAACTGACCGTCATCAACTATCTGGCTGAATCGTAACAATAGTGTCACAGACCTGAAATACACTGGTTTTCAAGGGCCTGCTCCAGAGAGGCCTGTTGTCAAACTTACCGGAGATCATGATATGAAAAAGCTCGCAGTCCTGTTGGGGCTGAGCCTCATTGTTTTCAGCACAACCGTTCTTGCCCAGGTCAGCGAGGACGAGATCCAGTTGCTTCGCCAGCAAATCGAGATGCTGACCAAGCGGCTGGATCAACTGGAAAAACAAAACCAGGATCTTGCTCAGTCCCTGGAAAAGTCCAATCAACAAGCGGCCGCCAGGACTGAAGCCGTGGTCGAAACCACGGTCGATGCCAAAGTCGATGAAGCCGTTGCCGAAAAGGTGGGCGAACAGATGGCTGCCGTGTCCTGGGCCGAGCGCATCCGCTGGTCGGGCGACTTCCGTTACCGGTACGAAAACATCGACTACGAAAACAAGGACGACCGCAACCGCAGCCGAATCCGGGCACGCACCGCCCTTGAGGCAGACCTGATGCCCACACTCAAGGTTGGCTTTGGGCTAGCGACGGGCGGTGATGACCCGGTTTCTTCAAACCAGACCATCGGCGGCGGCGGATCGAGCAAGGATATCAAGCTTGACCTGGCCTACTTCGACTGGTCCGGGCTGACCGACACCCATCTCATCGGCGGTAAAATGAAGAACTTCCTGGTCCGCCCGGCGAAAACCGGCCTGCAGTGGGACGGTGACTGGAGGCCGGAAGGCCTGGGCGGCATCTGGGACAACGGCACGTTTTTCGCCCAGGGGCTCGGCACCTGGCTCGAGGGAGACAGCAGGAATGGCACCACTTTTGCCTGGGTAGCACAGGCAGGCGTCAACCTGAGTATCGGCGAATCGGGCAAACTCAAAGTCGGCGGCGGATACGCGGAGTTCGACATTGCCGGGCTGCAGCCGGTTTACGGCGATCCGGAGAATTTCTATGGCAATAGCTTCACCATAGATCCGTTTACCCGCGACCTGGTCTACAGATATGACTACCATGTCTTCGAGGCGTTCGCAGAGTACAGCTTCAAACTGGGTGGGCGTTCGATGACGCTGTTCGGCGATTACACCCACAACGCCGAAGCCGATGACGACAAGACCGGCTACCTGTTCGGCGCCAAGTACGGCAGCACCAAGAACAAGGGGGATTGGGAGCTGATGTATTTCTACGAGAAGCTCGAGGCCGATGCGGTGGTTGGCCTGTTGTCCGATTCAGATTTCGGCGACGGCGGCACCAACGCAAAGGGCAGCGTCTTTTCCGGAACTTATGCGTTCAGCCCGAACTGGAATTTCAAGGCGACGTATTTCCTGAACAAGATCCTGATCAACACGGACGACCCGCAGGACTACAACCGCTTACAAATGGATCTGAACTTCAAGTTCAAATAAGGCTGTCAAATCCTGGCGGAAACTGCCAGGATTCCCAGCAGACGGGCCGGATTTCCGGCCCGTTTTCTTAATGAGCCGGAAACGTATATTCTAGGCGCCTCATGAGCGAATCCATTCGAATAGACACCTACGCCGCCGTTGATCTCGGCAGCAACAGTTTTCACCTGCTGGTAGCCCGCCGTGAACACGGAGAGCTTCGTGTCATCGACCGGATCAAGGAAATGGTGCGCCTGGGGGGCGGCCTGGATGAAGAGGGCCAACTCGACCCGGTCATCCAGGACCGCGCTTTCGCCTGCCTGGCTCGTTTCGGCCAGAGGCTTCGCGGAATCCCTGTGGATAATCTGAGGGCTGTGGGCACCCAAACCTTTCGCCGCATGAAAAACGCCAACGCTTTCCTGATGATCGCGGAAACCGCGCTTGGCTGCAGCATCGACATTATCGCCGGACGGGAAGAAGCACGGCTGATTTACCTCGGCGTTTCGCAAGGTGTTTCCGGACACGAAGACCGCCGCCTGGTGATCGACATCGGCGGCGGGAGTACCGAGTTGGTCATCGGCGAGGGCCTGAAGCCACTGGAAATGGAAAGCCTCCAGTATGGCTGCGTCTCGCTGACGCGACGATTTTTCCGGGATGGGCTCATTTCGGCGGAACGCTGGAAAAAGGCGGAAAGTTCCATCATGGCCGATCTGCAGGAATTGCGGTTGCGTTACCTGAGAACGGGTTGGGATATAGCAATCGGTTCATCCGGAACCATCAAGGCGGTGGAGGAAATCTGCCGGCAACAAGGTTGGATTGAAAAAGACATCAACGCCGACGCCCTTCATATGCTGCGGGATCGAATGCTTGAATTCGATACGATCGACTCAGTGCGTCTGCCCGGCCTGACCGAGCGGCGCCACCCCGTGCTGATCGGCGGACTCGTGATGCTGTGCGCCTGTTTCAAGGCGCTTGAAATCGAGTCGCTGAAAGTTTCCCCGTACGCGTTACGTGAAGGCGTACTGCACGACCTGCTGGGGCGGATGGACGACCAGGACCCCCGTAGCAAGACCGTGGAGGCTTTTCTGTCGCGTTACAGTGTCGACCTCGAGCAGGTAGAACGTGTCAAATCCGCCGCACTCACCGCCTTCGACAAAATTTCCGAAGGGATGTACCTTCGTCCCGTCCACCGCCAGTTGCTTGGCTGGGCCTCCGACCTGCACGAAACAGGGCTGGGTGTTTCCCACAGCCGATACCAGCTGCATTCGGGATACCTGGTTGAAAATTCCGACATGGCGGGATTCACCCGCCAGGAGCAGTTGTTCCTGGCGGCCCTGGTTCAGAACCACCGCCGCGCCATTTCGACGGGTTTTGCCGACAAGCTGCCAGCACGGCTGCACGAACCGCTCAGGATGACGCTGTTTTGCCTGCGTTTTGCCTGCATTTTATGCCGCAGCCGCGAAGACGATGCCATTCCCACGTTCCGGCTTAGCGGCAGCGACACTATGATCACGGTCAGTTTCCCGGAACAATGGCGGGAAAAACACCCGCTGACGATATTCGACCTGCAACAGGAGTCGAAGGACCTGGCATCCATCGGCTTGCAGTTCCGGGTCAGCAGCCCCGGACCCGCGTGACCCCCGGTCCCGGTACGATCGACTGGCGCCCGGGAGCATCACGCCTGGCCGTGGAGAAGCGCGCCTCCCTGTTGAGCAACATCAGGGCCTGGTTTTCGGAACGAAAAGTACTGGAAGTGGAAACGCCGATCCTGTCGCGCGCCGGTAACAGCGACCCCAATATCCGCAGCATCGCCACCGACAGCGCCTCCAGGCGCTTTCTGCGGACGTCGCCGGAGTATGCAATGAAGCGAATGCTGGCCGCGGGCTTCCGGGATATCTATGAACTCGGCCGGGTATTCCGGGCGGGCGAGAAAGGGCGTTTTCACAATCCCGAATTTACCCTGCTCGAATGGTACCGTTGCGGCTGGACCTACCTCGACCTTGCAACCGAGGTGAGTGAATTGATCCGGTATTGCGGCAAGGGCCAGTTCGACGACTGGCCGGTACACCGTATGACCTACCGGGAAGTTTTTACGACCCACACGGGCCTTGATCCTTTCCACTGCACGGAATCGGATCTCTCCACCGCCGCTGCGGAAAAGGGAATCCGGGCCGGTGCCCTGGGGCAGCAGGAGTGGCTTGACCTGTTACTCAGCCAGGTGGTCGAACCGGCGCTGCCCGGCGAAACCATCACCATCATCCACGACTTTCTGCCGGAACAGGCCGCCCTCGCCCGCATCCGGCCCGGCGACCCGCCGGTCGCCGAACGGTTCGAGGTCTACCTTGGGCAGTTGGAACTTGCCAACGGCTACCAGGAACTGACCGACAGCCGGGAACAGTTGGAGCGCTTTGAACGGGAATGCACGCTTAAAAAAGCCAGGGGCGAAGAAACGGCACCGCTGGACCACGGCCTGATCAATGCAATGCGCAGCGGTCTTCCGGAATGCAGCGGTGTGGCCCTGGGCGTGGACAGGTTACTGATGTCCCTGCTCAAGCTGGAACACATGGACGCGGTACTGGCGTTCAGCTCCGAAAGGGTCTGACAAAAGAATCTCAGACAGGGGCCTGGTCAAGAGGCAGATTGATGCTGACGACAAGACCGCCCCCCTCGGCATTTTCGGCCGCGATACTGCCCCCGTGACGCTGCACCGCATTGGCGGCAATGGACAGGCCCAGCCCGTGCCCGCCGGTGCCCCGGTCGCGGGACTCCTGCACGCGGTAGAACGGTTCAAAAATCTTTTCGAGCTCAGCTTCCGGCACACCGCATCCGAAATCCCGAACCCGCAACAGCACGCTGGATTTTCGCCTGTTGACGACCAGGTCCAGCTTTACGCCCTTATCCGGGTCGGTGTAACGCAGCGCATTGCGCAACAGGTTTTCCATCGCCCGCCACAACAGTTCCCGGTCGCCCTGAAATTCGCACGCTGCCGGTGGCTGCCAGGATATGCCCGGCTTTCCTTCCGGAACTTCGTAATTCACCACTTCAACCAGGTCGCTCAATAGCACCGACAGATCGAGTTTTTCATCCGATTTGGCCACGGTTTCCGAAGATTCACGCAGCATTCCGAGCACGTCGTTTACCAGTGACTCCAGGCGTTCGCTTTCCAGCGCAATCCGGTCGATTTCGGACTGTATTTCCCCGGCGCCTTTTTTCCGGGCGATTTCCAGCGCGACACTGAGCCTTGCCAGCGGAGAACGCAGCTCGTGACTCACATCCTGCATCAGCCTCTGGTTCGCTTGCTGCATCGCCTGGAGCCTGGACGTCATGACATCGAAATCGGTCGCCAACTGGCCGATTTCATCCTGGCGACCGGGCATGGTTTTGCTCACACGCGTCGCCAGATCGCCCGCCGCGATCTTTCGGCTGGCCCGGCGCAGTTCTTCCAGCGGCGTAACCAGGGAACGCGCCAGGAAATAGCTGATCAGGGCGCTGATAACCGCCGCCGCCACCAGCCTCAGCGCCGTACCTTGCGGCCCGGGCGCCAGCAGCGTGGCGGGCGGGGTCCGGTTGACGGTGAAAATCGTGTAGTTCCTGCCTTCCGCGTCCTGGAAGTCAACCGTATCCATTGCGGTGCCCCGGTCCACGAGCTGCTCCAGGGCTCCGTCCCGGCCCAGCATTTCGCTGCCCTCGCCGTCCACGATGTAGATATGGCTCCGGGTCATCCGGGGGATGTTCAACAGTTCGTCACGGAGTCCTTTTCTGCCCTCCATCAGGAGCGCTTGCTGGGCCCGCTGGGTAATCCGGATGATGCCCCTGGAAAACGTATTTGCCGGCTCCTCGGCCCATTGCTCCCTGGCCAGCTTGTCGTTAAGCCAGCCAATAGTGGCCGAAAAGCCTACGATGCTGAGCCACATCGTCAGAAACAGCTTCCAGAAAAGGGAAAGCATCAGCGCGTCAAGCTACCCGGTACTGGTAGCCGATGCCGCGAATGGTTTCGATCCGGTTGTCTCCGCGCGGGTCCGGCCCGAGCTTACGGCGCAAATTGCTGACGTGCATGTCCACGCTGCGGTCATGCGGAACCGGCTCACGACCGAGCGCGGAAATGTAAAGGTCACGCTTGCTGACGACTTCACCCCGGCTCTGCAACAAAGCGAACAGAATACTGAATTCGGTACTGGTCAGTTCGACGGGTTCTCCGGACTTCTGCAAGGTTCTGCTGCCCTGGTTCAATTCGAGGTCATCCAGCTTGATGACGCCATGTTCCTCCGGCGCCTGGCCGCGTCGCATCACGGCCCGAATCCGGGCCAGCAGTTCCCGTGGGTTGCAGGGCTTGGGAACGTAATCGTCTGCGCCCAGTTCCAATCCCAGGATGCGGTCCATGTCGTCGCCCCGGGCGGTTAGCATGATGACCGGCAGCTTGCTTTCCTGGCGCAACGCCTTCAATACATCCATGCCATTCATTCCGGGCATCATCACATCCAGCACAATCAGATCCAGACCCGGCTTGCGAGCCTCTTCCAGGGCCGAAATCCCGTCCGGCGCCAGGCGCACCTGGAAGCCCTCGGACTCAAAATATTCTTTCAACAAGCCGCTGAGTTCAGTATCGTCGTCTGCGAGAAGAAGCGTAGTCTGCATAGTGATTAGAAAATCCCGGTTTGTCGGCATTCAGATTGACCAGACCACAGTTTAACCGTTCCACGAAAAAGACGCACCGGACACGGATCCCGGACGCCCGACTTGCCCGGTTCGGACATGTTGTGCTTAACTCGACCCATGAGGATTGCTGCCCGCCATGCTTGAGAAACTCGCCATCGCCATGTCAGTGATGTTTCTGTGCACGTTGGTGCATGCCCTGTTCATGATCGTCGGCCAGCAAGCCCTCAATCGACGTTTGAAAAACCGCAGCTACAAAATCGGTCTGTTCCACAGCTCAGTTCTCATCTGGCTGGTTATCATGTGGATGTTCCTCGGGATTGGCGTAGAAGCCTCGATCTGGGCGCTCCTGTACATGTTCAACCCCACAATCACGGCATTCCCTGACGCCCAGACGGCGTTTTATTTCTCTTTGGTGACTTACACCTCTCTGGGTTACGGCGATATTGTGCTGACCGGTGATTGGCGGGTGCTCTCAGCGATCCAGGCGGCGAACGGCGTGATCATTTTTGGCTGGACCACAGCGTTGATCTTTTATTTCATTCAGCGGATATTCAAAGCTGCATAGTCTTCCAGAGGCAGCAAGACATGTACGAAACCCTGGCGATACTGGCGATCTTTGTGCTGGCCTACAGCACGGTTGCCGGTGCGGTCGAGCGTTCCTGGATCAGCGGGCCGATCATATTCACGCTGTTCGGGCTGCTCATCGGCCCGTTCGGGCTGAACTT
>JAHEFT010000025.1 GCA_024640025.1 Chromatiales bacterium | reverse complement strand
AGGAGTACTCCGGGTTGGAGGGGATATTGACCAGGAACTGGCAACGCTGCATTTCTTCGTTGACCAGGCCGTAGCGTTCCCTTCCGAACAAGATTGCCACGTCATGCGACGTGGATTCCGTTAATGCCTGGTTGGCGGCCCGGCGTGCATCGATCATCGGCATAGGCAGGCTGCGCATCCTGGCGCTGGTCCCGAGCACCAGGGGGCAGCCATCAAGAGCGGAATCCAGCGAATCATGCACGACCGCATTCTGCAGGACGTCATCCGCCCCCGAAGCCATTGCGGTGGCGTCGGCACTGGGGTAAATTTTTGGTGTCACCAGGTGCAGGGACGAAAGGCCCATGACTTTCATGGCCCTTGCCGTGGCGCCGATATTCCCCGGGTGGGTGGTATTGATCAACACAATCCGGATTCGGGCCAACCGGGATTCCACCGGTTCGGTGTCCGGGCCTGCCATCGCCGCTCCGCTTCTGGTATCCTGTGCCGCCTTTTCGGGACTATCTGACATGACTCATCCTGTACTCAATGTAGCAATTGAAGCCGCCTACGCCGCCGGCAACATAATGCGCCGCCAAATCCAACACGTCGACGCCATTCCGGTAGAGCGCAAGGCCCGTCACGACTACGTCAGTGAAGTCGACAAGGCCTGCGAAGCGGAAATTGTACGGGAAATCAAACGTTATTACCCTGACCACGCTTTCCTGTGTGAAGAGAGCGGAAAATCGGGTAATGACAAGCACGTTTGGGTCATCGACCCTCTGGACGGCACCAGCAATTACCTTCATGGTCTTCCGCACTTTGCCGTTTCCATCGCCCAGCAGGTCAATGGCCGCACTGAGCACGCTGTCGTTTATGATCCCATTCGTGAAGAGCTGTTTGCCGCCAGCAAGGGCGGCGGCGCCTTCATGAACAACAAGCGGATGAGGGTCTCGGCCCGTAATGGCCTTGAAGGCGCCATCCTGGCCACGGCATTCCCGTTCCGGGAGCGTGGAAACCTGCAGGCTTACGCCAAAATCTTCCAGGCGGTTTTTGCCAGGGTAGAGGATTTCCGTCGCGCCGGCACGGCCAGCCTGGACCTGGCCTGGGTCGCCGCGGGACGCATGGACGGCTATTTCGAAATGGGTCTGAAACCCTGGGACGTGGCTGCCGGCGCGCTGATCGTGCGCGAGGCCGGCGGCGTGGTGCTGGATTTTGACGGCAACGATGCCTTCCAGGAAAACGGGACCATCATCGCGGCGCCATACAAGGTCATGACGCCGCTGAGAACTTTGATCAGTTCGAAGTGGGGTCAGAGTCAAGTGCCAGGGTAAATTCTCTGGCACTTGACTCTGACCCCTTCTCTCTCAGGGGTTCGCGTCGACCGCTACCCCTTCTTTTTCCACGGCCATCAGGTCGTATTTGCTCACGCCGAGTTCCAGCAGAACCGTGCTGGCGACATAGATCGACGAATACGTGCCGATAACGACACCCACGATGAGGGTAAACGCGAATGCGTGGATGATCTCACCGCCAAAAATGAACAGCGCTGTCAATACCAGCAAGGTCGTCATCGACGTCATCAGGGTGCGTGACAGGGTTTCGTTGACCGATATATTGACCACTTCCAGCGGCGATGATTTACGCAAGCGGGGGAAATTCTCACGAATACGGTCAAAAAGAACGATGGTGTCATTCAGTGAATAACCGATTACCGCCAGCAAGGCTGCGACCACGGTCAGGTCAAACTCGATCTGCACCAGGGCCAGGATACCCATCGTGATGATGATGTCGTGAACCAGTGCTGCAACTGCGCCCACCGAGAACCGCCACTGGAAACGCATCATGACGTAGAGGAATATGCCGATCAGCGCATAAACCACGGCCAGGATGCCCTGCTCCGTGAGTTCATCGCCCACCTGCGGGCCCACGAATTCTACCCGGCGCATGACGATTTCACCTTCCACACCCTCTTGCAATGCGGCCAACACCACGGTGGAAATTTCGGCGTTGCTTTCCTCATTTTCACGCGGCGGAATGCGCACGACAATGTCGTTCGGCGTGCCAAAAACCTGCACGATCGAATCACTCATTCCCGCGTCGGCAAGGTGCGCCCTTACATCGGAAACCTCGGGTGCAGTCGGGTAACTCACTTCGATCAGTGTTCCGCCCGTGAAATCCAGGCCATAGTTCAGGTCCTGCGCAACCAGCGTGATGATGCTGATTACGATCAGGCTGAGCGAAAACACGAATGCTATTTTGCGCTTCCCTACAAAGTCGATATTGGTTTTTTTGTTCAGAAATTTCATTGCCGCACCTCAGATGGACAGCTTACGGACGCGCTTCTTGCCGCCGTAAATCAGGTTGACGACTGCCCTTGTACCCATGATCGCCGTGAACATGGACGTCAGGATACCCAGTGACAGCGTGACCGCGAAGCCCTTGATCGGTCCGGTGCCGAACAGGAACAGCACAAACGCGGCAATCAGGGTTGTGATGTTGGCGTCGGCGATGGTCGAAAACGCCTTGTCATAACCGGCCCGGATACTGGCCTGCGGTGTATTGCCGTTGCGCAGCTCCTCACGGATACGCTCAAAAATCAAAACGTTGGCGTCAACCGCCATACCCACAGTCAAAACAATACCCGCAATGCCCGGCATCGTCAGTGTGGCGCCCAGCATCGACAATAAGGCAATCAACAGAAACAGGTTGGCGAACAGAGCCAGATCAGCAACAAGGCCGAACACCCGGTAATACGCCGCCATGAAAATCAGCACCAGGATGAAACCTATCAGCACGGATTTGAATCCCTGCTCCACGTTATCCGCGCCCAGGCTTGGGCCAACGGTGCGTTCTTCCACGATTTCCATTGGTGCGGCCAGTGCACCGGCTCTCAGCAACAGAGCCAACTGGCTGGCTTCAGACATCGAGTCCAGGCCGGTGGTCTGGAACCGTTTGCCGAAAGGTTCACGCACCACGGCCACGCTGATGACTTCCTCGGTCTTGCGGCCGCCGGGCTTTTGCTCGATGTATACCACGGCCATGCGGTTGCCCACGTTATCGCGGGTGAAGTCCAGCATGCGCTTGGCGCCAACACCATCCAATGTCACGCTGACCTGTGGCTGTCCGTTCTGCTGGTCGAAACCACTGGATGCGCCGATCAACTGGTCGCCGGCAACGATCAGCCGCTTCTTCAACAGGATGGGCTGGCCACTGGCGTCGGTATACAAACGGGATTCCGGTGGAACCCGTCCGGTCTGGGCCGCCGTGAACGCGTCATTGGCCTCATCAACAGCTCGGTATTCCAACGTGGCCGTCGCACCGATGATTTTCTTGGCTTCCACCGTGTCCTGAACACCGGGCAACTGCACGACGACGCGGTCGGCGCCCTGTTGCTGGATCACAGGTTCCGCCACGCCGATTTCGTTTACACGGTTGCGCAGGGTGTTGATGTTCTGCTTCAGGGCCGTCTGCTGCAGTTCAAGCAGTTGCTGTTCCTGAACCGTGGCGGAAATACCGAAATACTCCTCGGTATCCAGCTCTTCGACGATCAGGCCCTGCAGGCTCTGGTCCCGGCGTATCAGATCCAGCGCCTTGCTCCGGTCCTCAACGGTGCGCAGCAGGGCCAGAAGACCCTTGCCTTCGCGGCGAACCGATACATATCGGATACGGTCATCCCGCATCGCGGCGCGAAAGTCATCCACGTACCGGTCGAGCTGCTGGCTGCGTGCCGTATCCATATCAACCTGCATCAGGAAGTGAACACCACCCTGCAGGTCAAGACCCAGGGTCATCGGTTTGCCGCCGATTGAACGCAGCCATGTCGGCGTGGCGTGAGCCAGGTTCAGGGCGACCACGTATTGGTCACCCAGTGCTTTCTTGATGACGTCAGAAGCCCGCAACTGGTCTTCGGCCGAATTGAAACGGTACAGGACCTTGTTGCCGGCCCGCTCCATATTCTTGAACTCGAGGTTTTCGACGATCAGCGCGTCTTCGATATTTGCCTCAAGATCCAGTGGAATGGCAAAACCGCGGGCGGAAGTAACCTGCAGAGCCGGGTCTTCGCCAAACATGTTCGGCAGGGCGTAAATTAAGCCCACGGAAAGAACCAGCAGAATAAGCAGGTATTTCCAGGCAGGATATTGATTCATTATTCAGCCTCGGAAGGTTGTTTTATTGGTGTTGAAAAAGCCCGTCTCAGGCGGACTTGATTGTGCCTTTGGGCATCACGCTGGCGATGGCATGCTTCTGAAGCTTGACCTGGACGTTATCCGTCAGCTCAATGGTTACGAACGATTCGCCCACTTTCGTGATTCGGCCGAGCAGCCCGCCATTGGTGACCACTTCATCCCCGATTCCGAGTTCAGCCACCAGCTTCTTGTGCTCTTTGGCCCGTTTCATCTGCGGACGTATCAGCAGGAAGTAGAAAATAACAAAAATGATGATCAGCGGCAGGAATGACATCAAACCACCGGGTTGCGCCGCGTCCTGCGCATACGCGCTGGCAATGAAGAAGTCCAAGATATCCATGAGAATCCTCGTAAAGAACAATTTGCAGCCGGGTATTATAAGTGAAAGGTCGCGGTCATCCTATGGATTTACGCGTTTTCTTTGCAAAATCGCAACCTAAAGCGGACCAAGCTCCAGTTTTTCGAGGAATGCGGAAACGAATGAATCGAGATTCCCCAACGCGATCGCCTCCCTCAGGCCCTGCATCAGTCTTTGGTAGACACGCAGGTTGTGGATGGTCATTAGCCGTGCACCCAGGATTTCGTTGCAGCGGTCCAGGTGCTTGATGTATGCCCGCGAGTAGTTCC
The DNA here is from genome assembly GCA_024640025.1 of Chromatiales bacterium. GTDB lineage: Bacteria > Pseudomonadota > Gammaproteobacteria > Xanthomonadales > SZUA-36 > JAHEFT01. The sequence goes on along the minus strand of JAHEFT010000025.1, from coordinate 25,073 downwards.
GGCAAGTCTCGCAATCACATTCCTGGTCGATAGGGGTAGTGTCCTGTTCATAGCGGGCATTGCGTATCTTGAGCACGCCGCGGCTGGTAAACAGGTAGCCGTTACGGGCGTTCCGGGTCGGCATCACGCAATCGAACATGTCGATCCCCCGCAATACCCCCGCGACGATGTCCTGTGGCCGGCCGACGCCCATCAGGTAACGCGGACGGTCCACGGGCAATTCGGGCACCGTGAAATCGAGCACCCGGTCGCGTTCGTCATGGGGCTCTCCCACGGATAATCCACCGATGGCGTAGCCGTCGAAGCCAATGTCCACCAGGCTTCGCGCCGATCGTACACGCAGGTCTTCATGCATACCGCCCTGAACGATGCCGAACAGGGCCGAGGGGTTACCCTCGTGTGCCCGTTTCGAGCGTTCCGCCCAGCGCAGCGACAGTTCCATCGATTCACTGGCCTGCTGGGTAGTCGCGGGATAAGGCGTGCATTCATCGAAGATCATCACGATGTCGGAGCCCAGCGCCTTTTGCACCGCCATTGATTCCTCGGGGCCCATGAAGACTTTTGAGCCGTCAATCGGCGAGGCGAACGTCACTCCTTTTTCAGTAATCTTGCGGCGTTCCGCCAGGCTCCAGACCTGGAACCCGCCGGAATCGGTCAGGATGGGCCTGTTCCACTGCATGAAACCGTGCAACCCGCCGTGCTTTTCGATCACGGTGGTTCCGGGGCGCAGCATCAGGTGAAAGGTATTGCCCAAAATAATGTCAGCCCCGGTTTCACGGACCTCGCCAGGGGTCATTGCCTTGACGGTGCCGTAGGTTCCCACCGGCATGAAGGCCGGTGTGCGGACGTCGCCGCGCTGCGTCTGCAGCAGGCCGGTTCTTGCGGCTCCGCTGGTGTTGTGAACCTCAAATTTCATGACAACAGATCAGGTCAGACCCGGGCCGCAACCATCACACGCTTGTGGTAGCGCAATTGTTCGTAGGCATCATCCGGTGGGGCGAGCACCTGTGCACCGGAAAACCCGACTTTTTCCAGCAGCCACATCAGGGCATCCAGGCTGGGCACCAGGCAAACGCCGGTGATGCTGGCCTCGGGCCCATGGGTCTCGCCGGTTTCATCGATGATGCCAAAACTTCCCTTCAATGGACGAACATACTGGTAACTGCCGTAATCGACGTACCCGGTCATCCCGGGGACAATCTGGGTTTCGATGATGCACAGGCGGTTGCACAGCGCACGGCAGACGCGCAGCGCACCAACCGGGTTTTCCAGGTGGTATAGCAGGCCCAGCATCAGGACCACGTCGAACCGACCCAATTGATCGGGACTCTGCTCATGGATATCACCCCGGCGGAAGGTCAGGTGATCCGTGCCGTAAATGTTCGCGATCAGGCTGCTGTCGTCGACGTGCGACTGGCGGGCATCCAGTCCCACTACGCGGGAAAAGCCCGATCGCGCCATATTCCAGGCAAACCAGCCCTGGTGCGAGGCCAAATCAAGTGCGGTCAGGCCGTTCCGTTCATGTCCCAGGTTCTTGTCCAGGCAGGATTCGAGCATTCGCCAGCGAGTGTCGTGGATCGCCTGGATATCGATGCCGTGGTAAGTCGGCGTGGTACTGCCGTCGGGTAATTCATAGGAATAGAACCATTCCCTGGAATGCGCCTGTTCGATCAGTGTAGACATGGGAAACTCCAAAAAATACTGCGATGGGATTATGACAACTGCCGGCTCAGAGAACCAGCATGGCGTCGCCATAGCTGAAGAAACGGTAACGCTCACTCACCGCATGGCGGTAAGCCGCCAGGGTTTCCTGCATACCGGCCAGCGCACAAACCAGCATTAATAGGGTGGACTCGGGCAGGTGAAAATTGGTGACCAGGCCGTCAATCACCTGGAACCGGTAACCCGGGTAGATGAAAATCCGGCTGTCGCCTGAATAAGGCTTGAGCCGCCCATCCGCCGCGGCGGTCTCCAGGCTGCGAACGGCGGTGGTCCCCACCGCAATAACCCGCCCTCCCCTCGCCCGGGTTTGCTCTACGGCATCACACACCCCTGCGGAAACTTCCAGCCGTTCCGCATGCATCCGGTGGTCTTCGACGCGCTCGCAACGCACCGGCTGGAACGTTCCGGCGCCCACGTGCAGCGTGACCTCGGCCCGTTCGATTCCCCGTGACTCGATTTCCGAGAAAATGGCGTCGTCAAAATGCAGCCCGGCAGTTGGCGCTGCAACCGCGCCGGGATGACGCGCGTAGACCGTCTGGTAACGTTCACGATCAGCCAGGGTATCGGCGCGTTCGATATAGGGCGGGAGAGGCATATGACCCAGCTTTTCCAGTTTTTCACCCAGCAAACCATCCAGCAGCCTGAGACTGAAAAACGAACCCTCGCGTCCGGCGACTTCCATCCGGGAGCCATCTTCGAGAAAAATGATGGATCCCGGGCGAGGTGTTTTACTGACGCGCAATTGCGCGAGGCACTCAACCTCGTTAACCATTCTTTCCAGCATGATTTCCACCTGCCCGCCGGTCTCTTTCTTCCCGAACAGCCGTGCCGGAATGACCCGCGTGTTGTTGAATACCAACAGATCACCTTGTCTGAGCAAGCCGGGCAATTGGCTGAAGTTGCGGTCGCTGGTCTGCCCGCCGTCTTTAGACAGGTGCAAAAGCCGGCTGTCCGAACGCTGCGCCAGCGGCTGTTGCGCTATAAGTTCAGGTGGAAGATCGAATTGAAAATCGCTGCGTTTCAAAGGTAAATCACCGAAAGGAATGCGCGGCATTATAATGCCCCATCAACCGGGGAACGAAATTGATGAAAAAATTGTTGGCAACGGCGCAAATGCTGGACCGTCAAGATGGACTGGGCGGATTTCGCGATCAATTCCACTTTCCGCTTAACCCGGATGGAACCGAACAGCACTATTTCTGCGGTCACTCGCTGGGATTGCAGCCCAAATCCGCCGCCGCGGCCCTGCAGGAAGACCTCGACGCCTGGCGGCGCCTGGCGGTTCGCGGACATTTCGAGGGCAAGCTGCCGTGGATGGATTACAACGATACGTTAAGCCGGCAGCTGGCCGGCCTTTGCGGGGCTCACCGGGCCGAAATCGTTGTCATGAATACCCTTTCCGTGAACCTGCATCTGCTGATGGTCAGTTTTTTCCAGCCCGGCCCGGCGCGGCGCAAAATCCTTATGGAAAAAAACGCTTTTCCTTCCGACCGCTACGCGGTGGAGTCCCAATTGCGTTTTCATGGGCTCGATCCGGCGGACTGCCTGGTCGAACTGGAGCCTGCACCTGGTGAACACCTGGTAGAAGAAAGCAGTATCGAAAAGTTCCTGGAAGCGCATGGCAAAGAGATCGCGCTGGTGTTGTGGCCTGGGGTTCAGTACATCAGCGGACAGTCTTTCGACCTGGCCAGAGTGTCCGACGCGGCGCACCGGGCCGGCGCGATGATCGGCTTTGACCTGGCCCATTACATCGGCAACCTGCCGCTGTCACTGCACGAAAGCGGTTGCGACTTTGCCGCCTGGTGTCATTACAAGTATCTCAATGCAGGGCCGGGCGCTGTGGCCGGCTGTTTCGTCCATGAACGCCATCACCGGGATCACGACCTGCCCCGCTTCCACGGCTGGTGGGGCAACGACCGGGCAAGCCGGTTCAGAATGGCCCCGGAATTCGTTCCCTCCAAAGGCGCTGCTGCCTGGCAGCTATCCAATCCACCGGTCCTTGCGATGGCGCCGCTGCGCGCATCATTGGAAATTTTCCAGGCCGCAGGGATGGAGAAACTCCGTCAAAAGTCGATGGCCATGTCGGCTTTCATGGTGGAGGGAATACAGTCGCACCTGGGTGAATTTCTCGAGGTCCTGACGCCTTCCGACCCGGAAAAAAGGGGTTGCCAGATTTCCTCACGGGTCCGTTCAGGCCGCGAGGACGGCCGGCAACTGTTTGAATACCTCGAGCAACGTGGAGTCATCACGGACTGGCGCGAACCCGATGTGATCCGGGTTGCGCCCGTGCCCCTGTACAACCGGTTCGAAGACGGTTACACCCTGCTCAACCACATGGCTGAATGGGCGCGGATTACTGGCAGCCCAGCACGTCCGTCACCTTGACGACTCCATCCGTGCGGTCAACCGAACCGCTCAGCGGCGCTGCGAAAAGGTAGTCCAGTGTCCAGCCCCCAGCCGTTTCACTTTCGAAACTGCGCTCGAGCACACCTGCGGTCTGTGACGATATATTCGATACCTGGCAAACCGCGCAGTAACCACTGAATTGCAGAATCGGAACTTCGCTGTTGGTCGGCTCCGGATTTGCCAAATCCTGGGCAAGCAGCCAGCGGGGCGCGCCAGAACCGTCGTACAAGTAATGAATTTGTGACTGCGTCTGGTTGTTTACCAGCACGCTGGCGCCACCCAACCCGCTAACTTCCCGGGACCACAACCCGGTATAGCTCCTCTCAGAACCGTTGATTTGCGGGCAGGTCTGCAGGGCGAGCGGCCACATGCGTTCCGTTCCGGACCGGCCGAACAGCGTGTAGGAGAACATGGCGTCATTTTCATTCAGCACGGATATCGCCACCCGGCCCACCGGCACTGAGTGTTGCTGCGCGCCGTCATTGGTGAACCTCAATAAATCCGCTGTCCAGATATTGCCGGTGCCTACCGGATTCGCGGCCAGGTACCAGGCGGGCTGGCCATCCTCATCGTAGGTATACCAGATCAGCGCCCGGCTCTGACCGCCCTGGTTGAACTCGTAACCCTGGGCGAGATTTGGACGCGAGCTGGGTGACCACAAGCCCAGGTGAGGCTGGATGGCCTCGCCCTGGAATTCGACATCGGCCCGGACCGTGACGGCGCTGGCAAAACCGTTGGTATTGGTCAAAACAGCGTACCAGCGACCTGCCTGCACACCAACGACCGTGATAGAAGGCCCGACACCACCCACTCCGCTGGCGGAGACCAGGGTGGGCTGAACGCTCGCCGGCGTTGCAAACGGCGCTTCATTCAATGCTGAGTCGAAGTCGAGACGTTTCAGTTCAAGGGTCAGTCCATTGTTTTGAGCGGAATTTGCCCCGCTCGAATAAACGGTCAGCTTGTTGGCGCCTGGCGGAACATCGATGAACAACCGGTCGTGGCTGTCGTTGGCATCCAGCGCCAGGCGATGGGTCTCGCCGTCGACCAACGGAAACGTTTCCGCATCCGAGATGCCATTCCGGTTGAAGCGCACCGGGATCACACCCATGTTATACGGCGCGGCCCTATTGCTGCCGACGCCCACGGCGCCGAGGACCTGTTCGCCGGGCAGCGCATCGAGGTTGTCCCAACTGAGGCGAACGGGAACCACCTGGTTTGCACCGACCATGCCGGGCCCACTCGCGGCAAACCGGCTATCAGCCGACGGCGCGATTGCCGCATGCACCAGCGTTACATTGTCGCCGGCCGGCTGCGTGGCCAGCCAATTCTGGACCAGGATCCAGTAATCACCGGCAGTAAGGTCATAGAGATTGCACTCCTCCAGGTCTTGCGGAGTCGTACTGCTGCACAACTCCTCGGACTCTTCAGCGATACCGTTTCCATTAACATCACGTCCTACGAACAGGTCAAGGTCTTCCGCGGTCGAAGCCAGGGTTTCCGCGTGAAGCCACAAACCGCCCTGCGGCAAACTATGCCAAACGGTGAATACACCTTCTTCGCCATCGTAAGGGCTGTCATCGGTTGGATCCTGAACCAGATTTTTAACCGTTTGAGATGGCTTCACTAACCCTCCGGCGGTGAATGTGGCATCAGGCATCGCCAACGGCTTGGAAAGATTGAATTCCTGCCATCCCCCGTTGCGGTTGTCCGTTAAAGTCCATCCGTCGGGAAAGACCGAAACGGTGAGAAACTGGTCCGAAGACCCGGCAGCGGTGAGCTGGATAGTTCCCGATACCCAGTCGCTGACGATACCGGAACCTTCTATATCGACATCGATTTTCAGGTTTTGGGATGCCCCGTTACCCAGCGCGAAATTAGCCGGGGTGATTGTCACACTGACCCCTGCCGGAAAACCCACGGGAACGGCGTTCCAAACGCCCCCGCCCATCTGATCCGTCACCGTGCGACTGAACGTACAAAATCCCTGGCACCTGGAATCCACCAGGCCAGGCAGGTTCAATTCCCGGGGTTGCCCGCCCTTACCGGGATCAGCCGTTAAAAACTGGGCTGTCGTGACGTCCAGGAACAGGCCTGCATTGGCCGCTTCACCCAGCTGAGGACGGCCCGCACCGCGTTGCTGCGGCGTTGCCACAGCGACACTTTGGTCGGTCGCCAGGTCAGCCGTGGAAGTAGTTTCTATGGCCGAAACAAGTTGGCTGACACTCCAATCCGGATGCACCGATTTCAGCAGCGCGGCTGCGCCTGCGACATGCGGCGAAGAAAATGACGTCCCATTTAGCGGGCTGAAGGATTGCCCCTGGTAATCGGCGGCCCAGATCTGGTAACCGGGCGCGATGACATTGGGTTTGAGCGTGTCCGCAACCGGCGGCAAAGCTGGCCCACGTGAGCTGAAACTGGTTACCTGGTCTGCAAATCCGTCACTTTCGACCTGGGTATTGCCCGAAATAGAACCACTATGACCGCTGCCGCTGGCCAGCCAGTCGCGGAGCTTATTACCCTCCTCATCACCAATATGGGTCGCCGGAAGGCAATGGTCGTCCGCGGTGATGGCCTCGCCCTGCTCATCCGTGTTGGCGAGGATGTATCCCCCTGCCCCGGCCAGCAAGACGTTTTTGCCCTTTTCCACCCGGCCGTAGGTTCCGCGGTCGCAGACGACGATTTCACCGTTGAAAGGTTTCTGGCCGTCCCAGGGATTGCTCAGCCCCTCATTGTCGTCACAACTGGCCTCAAGTTCCGCCTCGCCGGTGCCGCAAAGGGCAAAGCCAAAGTCACGGGCATGAACGATGGTTCTCTGGGTAATTCCATTTGTGAGGCTGGCGCCGACCAGGTCACCCGGCGGCGTGGTGGCGCCACCAGTGAGATTCTGCAGAATGCTACCAAAGCCCACGTTGTGCGTGGCCGCGCCGACGGCGACGATCCAGGGCGCGTTGGCCGGCGAGCCGACCGTCCCGGCACCAGGCCCGGAATTGCCGGCAGATGTTGCGACAAAGATGCCGGAATCCCGGACATTCAGGAACGCCGCGGCAATGCTGCCTTCTCTCCACGGGTCGCTGGCGTCGGAACCGATCGAGTAGTTGATCACGTCAACCCCGTCCGTGACCGCCTGGTCGATGGCGGAAAGGATAGCGGAACCCATGCAGCCGCCACTGTCCGGCCCGACCGGTTCGCCGATGTAGCAAACCCGGTAGGAAATGATATTGGCTCTGTCCGCCACACCGCTCACGGTGACGTTTAAGCCCGCCGCGAAGGTATTGATCCGGTTACCTGCAGCAATTGAAGCCGTATGACTGCCGTGACCGTCGTTGTCCTTGCCATTGGTGTACTCTTCCACGACGTCCTCGGTGCCAGGATCGTCTTCGACAAAATCATAGACACCGATCAGTTTGCCGTTGCACTGGGCGCCGGACTCGAGATCATTACACAGGCCGAGCGCACCACCCAGTGGATTGGTGTGCGTATAGCCATCAAGCGTTGGATTGTCGAATGAGGGGTGGTCCCAGTTGACCCCGGAGTCAATCGAGCCGACGATTACGCCCTCACCCCGCGCCGGTGGGAAGCCGGCGTCGCCGGTCCAGAGCTCACCGGCGCCAATCCACCTGGGCCCGGCAAAAGTATGCAACCGGTAGCGCTTATCGGGCTCAACCGACTTGACCAGGGGCGACTTTGCAAGAATTGCCGCCTCGGCCGCGCTGATGTCGATGGCCATCCCGTTGGTGGCGACCCGGTACCTGTAAACGGGTGAAATGGTCCGGCCCAGTTCCAGGGAGGCGTCCTGGCTGAATTCGCTGTGTCGCGTAGCAATAAATTCCAGGTACTCGCGGGCCTCGGCCGAACGCAGGTCAAGTCGGCCTCTCCCGGTGGCTTTGGCAGCGGTAGCCTGCAGGCGTTCAAGGCCGTTTTGAGCGGTAGCAGACAGTTTCTGGCCCCGGTAGCTGGCCAGCGGTGGATCCTGCAGTTCGATGATGTAGCGCTGCAAGGAACCGGCAGAGCCCGAGTCGTCCCTGGCGACGGCTGGAAATGCGGCCAATAAAAGGACAGCCAGCAGAATAAATCCGAAAAACCGCTTTACATTCATTGCCTTGGTGTTTCCTTTGTTCATTCCAAATGTCATCCATGGCTCCTGGCAGGGCTTCTCATCGTGACCAGTTCCTCTGCTGCCGTCGGATGGATCCCGATGGTGCAATCAAAACGTTCTTTGGTCAGCCCGGATTTTACCGCGACGGCAAATCCCTGGACAATCTCCGGGGCATCGGGACCGACAATATGGATTCCGACCACTTTCTGACCTTTCTGTTCCACGATAAGTTTCATCATGGTTTTTTCATCACGTCCGGAAAGCGTGTGCTTCATGGCACGGAATTCAGACAGGTAAACGTCGATCGGCCCGAAATGGGTGACGGCGTCTTCCTCGCTGTAGCCAACAGTACCCACTGGAGGCTGGGAAAAAACAGCTGAGGGCACGTATTCATGATTCACCGGCCGGGCGTGGCCTCCGAATACGGAATCGGCAAAGGAATGGCCTTCATAAAGCGCTACCGGCGTCAGGTTCACCCGGCTGGTGACATCACCCACCGCGTAGATATGTTCAATGCTGGTTTGTGAGAAGTCGTCCACCACGACCCGGCCATCCGCCTTGACGTTCAGCCCGATATCGACCAGGCCCAGGTCCCGCACCAGCGGAACCCTGCCGGTCGCGTACATGACCTGGTCCACCTCAAGGCTACCGCCGTCGACCAGGGTCAGCAGCAGTCCGGAAGGGGTTTTTTCGATGCTGGCGACATCCGCTTCCAGTTTAAGGTCTACCCCCTTTTTGACCAGCTCTGAACCCACCACACGGCGGACATCGTGGTCAAAACCCCTTAAAACCGCATCACCCCGGTACAATTGGGTTACCGATGAACCCAGCCCGTTAAAAATTCCGGCAAATTCACAGGCGATGAATCCGCCGCCGACGATCGCAACCCGGCGCGGCAATTCTTGCAGGTCGAATGCCTCGTTGGAGGTAATCGCCAGCCCGATACCCGGGATCTCGGGAACCCAGGGCGTACCGCCCGTTGCGATCAGGATTCGCTCGGCCGTGAGGGTTTCATCGCCGACCCGCAATGTGTGCGGATCGATGAAAGCGCCGCGCCCGTTGAAAAGCTTCACGCCCGCGTTCGACAGCAAGTCAAGGTATACGCCATTGAGGCGGTCGATTTCCTTATCCTTGGCCTGGATCAGTTTTTTCCAGCTGAAGCGCGCCGGCCCTGTTTCCCAGCCAAATCCGCCGGCGTCTTCGAAATCCTCTGCAAAGTGGGAAGCGTAAACGAGCAGTTTTTTAGGCACGCAGCCGCGAATAACGCAGGTTCCGCCTACCCGGCTTTCTTCACAAATGCCCACGCGGGCGCCATGCGTGGCAGCGATTCGCGCGGCCCGCACGCCACCCGACCCGGCGCCAATCACAAAAAGGTCAAAATCAAACTGGCTCATGCCGATTTACGACTCCTATAAATTTCCGCGAACTATACCTCATTCCGCGGATCAAACACTTGACTTTGGAAGACCGGAATTTAACAAAAAAGCATTCGTAAAAATGATGCGTTGATCTGAATCATTTAGAGAACTAGAATCCCTTGGACTTGCTCTGCCTGTTTCCGTAGCATAGCGCCACAAGGATAATTGATGACCTGGAGCTTCATGCTATCTGCCTCTCAAATCGTATTTGAGCGCTATTTTGAACCGGTCTTTCTCCCCGTCAATTTCAGTCTCGGTGGCGGTGAACTGCTACTGGTAACCGGCGCCAACGGATGCGGTAAAACAACACTGATCAGGGTGCTGGCCGGCATTCTCTACCCGACGTCGGGGAAGATCGACAATGGTTTTGGCGCAATGGCCTATGTCGGTCATTACCTGGGCATCAAGGATGACCTCAGCGTGCTGGAAAATCTTCGCTTCATGCGTGATTTTCTGGGCACTTCGAAGCGCAGCTGTAAGGATGTCATTGAGTTGGTAGGGCTGTCGCGGGTGGCGGAACAGCAGGCACGAACCCTGTCGGCCGGACAGCGCAAGCGTTGCGCGCTGGCCCGCTTGCTGGTCAGCGAGTCGCGGCTGTGGCTGCTTGACGAGCCTTACTCCAACCTCGATCTGGAAGGTGTCGAACTGGTCGACAGAATGTTGACTCATCACCTGGAGTCGGGCGGCGCATGCGTGCTGGCCACGCACGGTGCACACCGGCCCGACTGGAAAAACACCCACGACTGCCACCTGGTATCCGGAGCATCGATATGAGCGCGCAAGTGGCGGGCGGCAGCCTCTCCGGCGCTTTTTTCGCTTTGCTCAGACGCGACCTTCTGCTGGCCTTCCGGCGCCGTACCGAATTGCTGTTCCCGGTGATTTTCCTGCTGGTGGTCATCAGCCTGTTCCCGCTGGGTATCGGGCCTTCGCCGCAATTGCTGGCCAGGATCGCCCCCGGGGTGATCTGGATCGCCGCGCTGCTGGCAACCGTTATTTCGCTCGATGCATTGTTCCGCTCGGATTTCGAGGACGGCTCACTGGAACAGTTCGTCATCAGCGGACATCCACTGACCCTGATTTCACTGGCCAAGATCGTCGCCCACTGGCTGGTTGCCGGCCTTCCGATCGTGCTGCTTTCCCCACTGCTGGCGCTGTGGATGAATTTGCCAACCGAATCCCTGGGCGTGATGATCCTGACCCTGGCGCTGGGCACTCCCATCCTGAGCCTGATCGGCTCGATCGGCGTGGGGTTGACGATCAGCCTCAAGCGCGGTGGCCAGTTGCTGTCCCTGCTGGTATTTCCGCTGTATGTCCCCATCTTAATCATCGCAACCGCCGCGGTAATGGCTGCCTCTGACGGCCTGCCTTACACGCAATTCCTGGGCCTGCTGCTGGCAGGCCTTATAACATCGGTGACGCTTGCGCCTTTCGCAGCCGCCGCAGCGCTTAAAATCAGTCTGTCATGAATACAAAAACTGCAAAAATTGCAAAGCCCAGGAAGAATGCACTCGTCATGTTCATTCACAAGATGGGCTCGCCACCCTGGTTCTATAATTTCACCGGGAAATTCATCCCGTGGCTCTGGCTCATCTTCGGCGTTTTGGCCGCCTGGGGGCTCTACCTGGGCCTGGTCAAGGGACCGGCTGACTACCTGCAGGGCGAGAGCGTACGCATTATCTATTTGCACGTGCCTGCAGCCTGGATGTCGATGCTGATCTATTCGACGATGGCTGTCATGGCCTTTATCGCCCTGGTCTGGCGCATCCGGATCGTCGAAATACTCGCCATGACCAGCGCGCCCATCGGAGCCGCCTTTACCATCGTTACGCTGACGGCCGGTTCCCTCTGGGGCCGCCCGACCTGGGGTACCTACTGGGTCTGGGATGCAAGGCTGACCAGTGAACTGGTCCTGCTGTTTCTCTACCTCGGCGTGATCGGCCTTTACAACGCCATCGATGAACCACGCAAAGCGGCCCGTGCCGCCTGCCTGTTATCCCTTGTGGGTGCAGTCAACCTGCCGATCATTCATTACTCGGTCAAGTGGTGGAACACCCTGCACCAGGGCAGCAGCATCAGCCTGCTGGGGGGCAGCAGTATTGACGCCAGCATACTTTGGCCGATGCTGATCGTGGCTGTCGCGGCCAAATTTTTCTATGCAGCCAACCTGCTGACCCGCGCCCGCGTGAAACTGCTCGAGCAGGACATGCGCAAAGGCTGGGTGCGGGACGTTCTGAAGGAGAAGAACTGATGAGTCATGCACCTTTTATCTGGGCGGCCTATTCCATAGGCGCCGTCGTTCTTCTGTGGTGCGCCGTGGCGCCCCTGGTACACAAAAAATCCATCACCCGGGATATCCGGCGCCTGATCCAAATTGAGGAAAGTTCACGTGACTCCAACTCGTAAAAGAAGACTGATTGCCGTATTGCTGATCCTGGCCGGCGTGGGAATCGCCAGCACGATCGCTTTTTACTCGTTGCAAGAGAATATGCTGTACTTCCAGAGCCCCAGTGACCTGGCCCAGCAACCGATTCCGCCCGGCAGGCAATTCCGCCTGGGCGGGCTGGTTAAACCGGGCACCGTCGAACGGCAGGAAGGCGGCCTGGCAACACAGTTCGTCGTAACCGACGGACCCAAGGAAGTGCTGGTTGAATACGTCGGCATCCTGCCGGACCTGTTTCGCGAGGGCCAGGGTGTCATAGCCAGAGGTTCACTCGACGGTACCGGCTTGTTTGCCGCTTCGGAAGTCCTCGCCAAGCATGATGAAAACTATATGCCGCCGGAAGTTGCCGATGCACTGAAAGAAACCGGCCATGTTTCCTACCCGAAAGAAGACAGCTAAGGATACGGAATGATCCCTGAAATCGGACAAGTCACCCTGATGGGCGCTCTGCTGATCGCCATCCTGATGGGCATCCTCCCCCTGGTCGGAGCGTCGACCGGGAACCAGCGCCTGATGAAGATCGGACAGACAGGTGCAACCGCCCAGTTCCTGCTCATTGCCGGAGCCTTCGTAGCACTGACCTGGGCGTTCATTACCCAGGATTTTTCCGTTGAGTACGTGGCGCGAAACAGCAATCTGCAGTTGCCCATGGAATACCGCTTTTCAGCAGTTTGGGGCTCGCATGAGGGCTCACTGCTTCTGTGGGAGCTGATTCTTTGCCTGTGGACGTTTGCAGTGGCTCTGTTCAGCAAGAATTTGCCGGATGATTTTCGCGCCCGCACCCTCGCCGTGCTCGGCTGGGTTTCCGCCGGCTTCCTGATGTTCGTGATTTTCACTTCCAACCCGTTCGGGCGGCTGATACCGTCCGCTGTCGATGGGCTGGATCTGAATCCGCTGTTGCAGGATCCCGGCCTGATCATTCACCCGCCGATGCTTTACATGGGTTACGTCGGCTTCTCCGTTTCCTTTGCCTTTGCCGTCGCTGCGTTGCTGGGGCAACAGGTCAACCGGGACTGGGTACGCTGGTCGCGTCCCTGGACTCACGTCGCCTGGGCCTTCCTGACCCTCGGTATCGCACTGGGAAGCTGGTGGGCATACTACGAACTTGGCTGGGGCGGCTGGTGGTTCTGGGATCCGGTAGAAAACGCTTCGTTCATGCCCTGGCTGGTCGGCACAGCATTGATCCATTCGCAGGCCGTGACCGAAAAGCGCGGCGCGTTCCGCAACTGGACACTGATCCTGGCCATCACTGCATTTTCACTGTGCTTGCTGGGCACTTTCCTGGTTCGTTCCGGCGTGCTGACCTCGGTTCACGCCTTTGCCTCGGATCCGACCCGTGGTGTGTTTATCCTGACTTACCTGTTTGTCGTGGTTGGCGGCTCTTTACTGCTGTTCGCCATTCGGGCGCCCGGGATGGTGCAGGGGAGCAATTTTGCCGGATTGTCACGTGAAACCCTGTTGCTGGTGAACAACCTGCTGCTGGTGGTCATTGCCGCGATGGTTCTGACCGGAACACTCTATCCCTTACTGCTGGATGCGCTCGACGCCGGAAAAATCTCCGTTGGACCGCCCTACTTCGGCACCCTTTTCGGACTGCTGCTGGTGCCGATCGCCATCCTTCTGCCCATGGGTTTCTATGCCAAGTGGCAGGAAGATCGCCTGTCGCGCCTGCTCAGAGAGCTCGCCTTCCCGGCGCTCATAGCGTTGCTGGGCGCAGCAATCACCGCCTTCTTCCTGCCTGATGCCGGCGCTTGGGGTATCGCCGGAGTTGCTGCGGCTTTCTGGATCATTGCCGCTTGTATCCGCTACTACCGTGAACGCCTTATGGCCGGCGCCGGACGCAGGCCGTCGCGTAGTGAAACCGGAATGATCCTGGCCCATCTCGGTGTCGGCATCTTCCTTATCGGCGCCTCGTTGACCAACCCGGTCAGCTCTGAAAAGCACCTGCGCATGGTGCCGGGCGATTCCTTTGAACTGGCCGGCTACAATTTTGTCTTCGAGGGCACACGCCCCGTGCGCGGGCCCAATTACACGGCCGACGAGGGAGAGTTCATCGTCTACAGGGATGGTGATCGCGTCACCAGCCTGTTCCCGCAGAAAAGGCGTTACCCCAGCGGCCAGGTGATGACAGAAGCCGCACTCGACCCCGGCCTGACGCGTGACCTCTACGTTTCGCTGGGCGAACCCCTCGACGACCGCGGCTCCGCATGGGCGATCAGGATTTACCACAAGCCGTTTATCCGGTTTATCTGGATCGGCGCCCTGTTCATGATGGCGGGCGGATTTCTGGCAGCCAGTGACCGGCGTTACCGGCGCAAGATAACAGCCGGAAAAACCCGGGCCGCCAGCAATTCCGGAATGGCGGAGTCGCCGGCATGATCGGAAGGCTTGTACCCGTCATCCTGTTCCTGGCGCTGGGCCTGCTGCTGGCGGTGGGGCTGAAGATCGCGGACCACAAGACCGAAATCCCCTCCCCCCTGATCGGTAAAAAAATGCCGGAATTCACTTTGCCGGTGCTGGGGCAGGAGGACACGATGGTCAGCTCCGAAGATCTCGTCGGCGCACCGTTCCTGCTGAATATCTGGGCAAGCTGGTGCCCGACCTGCCGCTACGAACATCCGGTCATCACCGAACTGGCGAAATCCGGCGCGGTGCGGGTTATTGGCCTGAATTACCGCGACGAAGCCGGCGACGCCCAGCAGTGGCTGAGGCGCTTTGGTGATCCTTACGAGTTCAGCCTGGCTGATGTTTCAGGCAGGACCGGCATTGACTTTGGCGTGTATGCAGCGCCTGAGTCATTCCTGGTGGACGCCGAGGGCAATGTCGTTTTCAAACAGATCGGCGCCATGACCAATGAAGTCATAGAGCAGGAAATCCTGCCGCGAATCCGGCAATAAGGGAGCCCTACGAATGTTTAGAAAGTGGATCAATCTGGCCGTTATTCTTTTCTCGCTGTCTGCAGCATCCGTACTGGCCCAGGAACCCCTGGTATTCGACACCCCGGAAATGGAAGCCCGTTACCAGCAGCTGACATTGGAGCTGCGCTGCCTGGTGTGCCAAAACCAGAACCTTGCTGATTCCGATGCGGAACTGGCGCACGATTTGCGCGAGGAAATCTACGGAATGATGGTAGCCGGACAGAGCAACGAACAGATCAAGACCTTCCTGGTCGAACGCTATGGCGATTTCGTCCTCTACCGTCCCGAAATGAAGGGCAATACCATGGCGCTCTGGCTGCTGCCGGGCGTTCTACTGGGAATTGGCGCCATCGCCCTGTTTTTCACCGTTCGCAACCGTAACCGTAAACTTGCTGCCCAAAAGCAAGAGGGATCAAGCTAGTGTTCTGGACCTTTGCCGCAGCGGCGCTTTTTGCAGCCGCTTTAATCACCCTGTCGCCTTTACTGAGGACCAAGTCCATCTGGCAGCCAATTGCCCTGGCGCTGGTTTTCCTGTTACCGGCCGGCGCTGCCTGGATGTACACGCAAATCGGCACACCGGCAGCGATAAACCTGGTCGCTCCGCGGGCCTCTGCTGCTTCGGCCGCCGCTTCCACCGAAGCCCACTCGCCGGATTCCCAGCAGATGGATGCAATGATCGAGGGGTTGCGTACCCGGCTTGAACAAAACCCCGATGACCTCGATGGTTGGATGTTGCTGGCCCGCACACTGCGGGCAACCCAGCAGTTCGATGGGTCCCTGGCTGCACTCGAAAAAGCCAATCAGCTTTCTCCCGACAATCCTTACATCGTTGTCGATATCGTGGAAACGCAGATTTACATGAGACCTGACGGCAATATTACGCCCGAGATGACAGAAACGCTGAAACAAGTGCTTGCTGTTCAGCCGGGCATGCAAAAAGCCCTTTGGTTACTGGGTATCGCCTCTTCGCAGGAGGGTGACAACGCAACCGCCATAACCTACTGGGAGACATTGCTGGAACAGGTCGAGCCCGGAAGCAGCGTGGCAAATTCGTTGCAGTCGCAGATCAACGCCGCGAAAGCGCAGCTGGGCATGAGCATTGCTGAAGCCCCCGCTTCCGCTGAGCCTGCTGCGGATAGAACTATTGCAACTGATCCCGTTATAGCTGACCCCGTTGCAGCCGAACCCGCCGCTGCAGTTGACGATGGCGCCTGGCAAGGTATCAAGGTCACCGTCAAAGCTGACGAATCCTCACAGTCGAGCATACCCGCTGGCGGTGTCCTGTACGTGATGATCCGTTCGCCCGGACCGGCCATGGGCCCGCCCATCGGGGTGCGCCGCATCATTGGTCCCAGCCTGCCGCTCGAAATTACCGTCAGCGACCAGGACAGCATGTTGCAGGAGCGCCAGTTATCAGCCGAATCTGAAGTGCAATTCCAGGCGCGTATTTCACTGACCGGATCACCCGGTGCGAAGCCCGGTGACTGGCAGAGCATACCGGTGGTCGTACCGCTGGATTCCACAAAAACCGTGGAGTTGGTGATCAATCAGCGGGTAGAATGACCTCCAAATTTCAGGAGGTCACTATGCAAAATCGTTCAAACCGCAACGTGCAGGCGTTCGCGCTTGCGTCACTCGTGACTCTGATACCGGCATTTTCCATCGCCCAGGAAAATGCGGTCGAGTACATCGCCACATCGCTTTCCCCCACGGTGACAATGATCAAGGGACGCGGCGGTAATATCGCCGTGTCCGCAGGCGAAGACGGCGTTTTCATCATCGACGACCAGATGCAGCCGCTGACTGACCAGCTGCTGGCCAGCATCAGGCAGGTGAGCGACCAACCGATCCGCTTCGTGATCAACACGCATTACCATGCCGACCATGTCGGCGGAAACGAAACCATCGGCAAAGGCGGGGCTGTAATCATTGCTCACGATAATATCCGCGTGCGCATGAGCCGCGACGAGTTCAGCAACTTCATGGGCAATACCACACCGGCCTGGCCGAAGGATTCTCTTCCGGTCGTTACCTTCAACGACCAGGTCACACTGCACCTGAACGGTGAGCCGGTATCGGTGACGCACGTCCCGCACGGACACACCGACGGCGACAGCATCGTCCATTTTCCGGCCAGCAATGTGCTTCACATGGGTGATATCTATTTCAACGGCCTGTACCCGTACATCGATCTCGATGGCGGCGGCAGTGTCCAGGGCATGATTGCAGCGGTCGAACTGGGCATGAGCATGGCTGACGCCGAAACCCAGGTAATTCCGGGCCACGGCCCGTTGAGCAACCTGGAAGGCCTGAATGCCTATCATGCATTCCTGGTGGCAGCACGTGACAATGTCCAGGCGCTGATTGATCGGGGCATGACCCTGGAACAGGCCGTGGCGGCTAACCCTACCGCCGAATGGGACGAAGCCCTGGGCAAAATCTGGATCACTCCCGAACAACTGGTGATTTTTATCTACAACAGCCTGACCGGCGTGGATCACTTCACCGCACTGGAGTCGCAGGAAACCACCACCGAATAGAGCCGGTGGCCGCTGTTGCGGTATTTGCGCTCAAAGGGGCTCAGGCATGGGTCCCGGGCAGCAGCTTTGGGCCCTGCCGCCTGCCCAGCCAGTTGGCGGGGCCGTACGTGCACGCCCAGCAGACGGCTGGCCGCAACTGCAAATTCAAGGGCATACGGCTCCCAGTTACAGCGCATCTCGAGCCGCCCGCCCAATCGCAGCATGTCCGGAAAAACCGGATGAGCATGCCAGCGGCGCTGCAAAGCGCCGGGTTTGGGCCAGGGATTGGGATATAAAAGGTAGTGCCGCTGCAGGTGCCAGCCGGCCTCCAGCGCCAGTCGCCAGAACGACGCCAGTTCAGCCCGCAACCAGATGGCGTTCCCTTCACGGTGAGGAAAAGAAGTTGCGCCCGTTCGAGCGAGTCTCGCCGAGGATTTGTCGACACCTACCACGATGCAATCCGGCATGGCTTCTGCCATCAAGCGGGTGCTCTCGCCGGTTCCACAGCCCGAATCCAGAATGACTTGCTCGCTGCGACCATCCATGATGCTTTCCAACAACCTGAAAGCCGCCACGGACGGCGCGTGCAGTGGCTGCGACCATTCCGAGTCGATGTGCCGTTTCAGCAGGCTATCGAGGCGCGGGTGAACACCTTCCTGACTGCTTTCGACCTCTCGGGATCTGCCTGGCATGGCCATCACTTTTACTCATATCGCTATAAACAATAAATGGAAATCATCGGGGGCGCTGATCCGGTTCCCAATGTATCATTACACACCATGAACGAGTTAATTCAAGCCACAACAGTCCGCAGAGGCGCAACCTGGTACCTGGTTGCCGAGGAACCCTTCCGCTTCGCCAGCGGCGGGCAGATCCCGCGTGTGGAAGTGGCCTACGAGACATGGGGCACCTTGAATGCTGAGCGTTCCAACGGGGTGCTGATCCTGACAGGTTTGTCGCCTGACGCCCATGCTGCCAGCAGCAAGGAAAATCCCGAAGACGGCTGGTGGGAACCCATGATCGGGCCGGGCAAGCCCATTGATACGGACCGTCACTTTGTCATTTGCGTGAATTCGCTGGGCAGTTGCAAAGGTTCAACCGGGCCATCCTGCACCAACCCGGACAGTGGTGACCAATACCGCCTGTCCTTTCCGGACCTGGTGCTCCAGGACATCGCGTCCACCGCACAGATGGTGCTGAAAAGTCTCGGGATCGAACAGCTGCGTGCGCTGGTCGGGCCTTCCATGGGTGGTATGAGCTGCCTGGCGCTGATGAAACAGATTCCAGACATATCGCGCCACTTCCTGGCGATTTCGACGGCAGCCCGCGCTGAACCGTTTGGTATCGCGATACGCTCACTGCAGCGGGAAATGATTGTGCGCGATCCGCATTGGCAGGACGGCGCCTACACAATCGACGACTGGCCGGAAAACGGCATGCGCCTGGCCCGGAAACTGGGCATGATCTCCTACCGCTCCGAGCCCGAATGGCGCAAGCGCTTCGGGCGGGAGCTGCAGAACCGCTACAACGAGCGCCTGTTTGGCATGCATTTTTCGGTCGAGTCCTACCTGGAATCCGCGGCGCGCAAGTTCATCCGCAACTTCGATCCGTGCTGTTATCTCTATCTTTCACGCGCCATTGACATGTACGACATCAGCGAAGGGTATGAGAACATGGAAGCCGCATTCGCCGACATCAGGCTGGAATCCGCCAGGGTGATCGGCGTGGACACCGACTTCCTGTGGCCGCCCCATCAACAACGGGAAATCTGCCAGATGTTTTCAGGCCATGGCATCAAGTGCCATCTCGAGATGCTGCCTTCCATCCACGGCCACGATTCCTTCCTGGTCGATTACAAGCGGTTCTGCCCGGCCGTTGGCAGCTACCTGGATAATCTCGGTTGAAATTTTGAAGCCCCGCAAGGCTATATTTCTGATCTTCGCTTTCGCCTGGTTTAATGCGTATGCGGAAACTGACAACCTGCCTCAGTACCGGGACTGGATCAACCAGATGAAGCTCGCCGAACGCGGTCCGTTTTCACGGATTTTGTGGTTCTGCAACGACGGCAGCCTGCAGCCACCGACCGCCTTTGGATGCAGGGAGCACAGCGGCGGCTATCAGCACGGGCAATGGAGCCAGAACACCCTGGCATTGAGGGAAAACGGCTACAAGGTTGCCAATGTGCTGGCCGGAATCGATGCTGAAGCGGCGATAAGTGCAGCTGATTTCCGCGACACCTACGGGCAAATCCTGGTTGAAAAATACCTGGTCGGCGTTGACGACGGTTGGATTCTGCGCCGGGCGATGAATTACCGTGGCGCATTTCAGGAGGAGGATGAACGCGCCGGGGCCCGCAAGCTGCTGTTGACGATGGCCGGCCAACCGGAGTGGCTGGAGGCAGGATACCTGAGTTTGCGCACCGGAGTTAAAACGCTGCCGCATGGCACGGACAACCCATCCATTGAGAGAGTCAGGCAGCTTTCGGCCTCGCTGTCCGACCAGGATAAGGCATTTCGCCGCCTGCGATCCAAGATACACGGCGCACCGGACGCCAGCGACGCCCAGCGGGTGCGTGACTATGCCTCAAGCCGGGCGCCCGCATCATTGCGGCCCGCTTACCAGGAACTGGCGCTTGAAATGGACAGGCTCTATCAACCCCTGCCCCTGGACCAGGTGTTGAGAGAACGTGCGGCAATTTACAATCTTGCACCCTGGCTACAGCAAATTCTTGTTCAAGCTGCCGATGAATTGGCCGGCAATCCGCCTGCCCTTCAGCGATTCAAGCTCACCGCCAGGCTAATGGTTGAACTGCGGGATGCGCTGCCCCGGGTCTATTCGTCCGCACTGCGACTGCAGACTCTGGACCTTGGACTACGCACTGAACTGGAGCATTTTCGCGCCGGCGCCGAATTGCGCCCAGCGCTTTCCGCCATGCCGCGAACCGAACTCATATCCCTGTTGCAGTCCTCGGCCCAGGCGGCCTGCGGCGCAGGCCTGATCAATAAGCGCTTGATGGGTGAAGTGGATGCGCTGCTGGCCCGGAATCCCGCCGAAAAGATGAACCTTCTCGACTACCGTTCACTGCTGGACTACCTGGCGCGCGCGCCCGGTTGGGGCATGCAGTCCATGCGCATGCATTTCCAGCAACCGGTGAGCACGTTGGCCGAGCTTGAACCGATGGCGCAGCTCTTCATCCAGGACCAACTGCGTGGCAGCCCGCTGCTTTTTTATGCCGATGTGCTCGACCTCTTGATACGCGATGTCAATCGCCTTCTCGGCATCAAGCACCGACTGTTCGACGAGGAGGTCGGTTTCGGTCTGACAGCTCTGAACCCGGGAATCGCACGAGGAGTCCTGCACGCCAACGCGGAAACTGAAACTTACGAAAAGCTGGCCCTCAATGGTGTTTACCTGCTGCCCGAGACCATTGCCGAGCTGCCGCCCATTGCTGGGATACTAACCGCCGGCGAGGGAAACCCGCTTTCCCATATCCAGTTACTCGCCCGCAACCTGGGCATACCCAACGTGGTCATCAGCGAAGCCCTGATTCCGCAACTGGCTAAATGGGACGACACCGCGGTGGTCCTGGCTGTCAGTCCGGCGGGCCTGGTGGAACTGGCCACAGATGAGCCTCGCTGGGACCCTTTTTTCGTTCCGGCTGTCACAGACGACCAGAGATTCATTCAACCGGACCTGGACAAACTGGACCTGTCGGTACGTTCTTTGATTCCGCTGAGCCAACTGAGCGCTGGAGATTCGGGACGTATCGTGGGGCCCAAGGCAGCCAAACTCGGTGAATTGCGCCGCCACTACCCCGGAGCGGCGGCTCACGGCATCGCCATTCCCTTCGGTATTTTCAATCAATTTGTTCTGCAACAGCCCTATCGCGGAGATGCAAGCGGACAGACCACTGTCTGGAACTGGATGGTTAGCCAATACAGGCTGTTTGAAACCCTGGCATTGGGCGGTGAGGAAAGGCTCGTACTGACCGAGGCGTTCCGGGAAGAGTTGTACGATATTGTCGTCAGCACGCCGATCAGCGCCGAACTGAGACTGGCGTTGCAGGTTGCTATCAAAGACGTGTTCGGGCCCGGTGAAACACCAGGTATGTTTATCCGTTCTGACACCAACGTGGAGGACCTGCCGGGCTTTTCAGGCGCCGGTCTGAACCTGACGCTGCCCAACGTGGTTGGATTCGAGGCCTTGCTCGAGGGCATTCCAAGAGTCTGGGCGTCACCATTTACAGCCCGGGCATTTGACTGGAGGCAGGCCCTGATGACCCAACCGGAGCACGTCTATACTTCCGTGCTTCTGCTCGAATCCATCCCGGTGGACAAATCGGGAGTACTGGTGACGCAGGATATCGACACAGGCGATAACTCGGTTCTTACCATCGTCGTCAACGAGGGGCCGGGAGGAGCGGTCGATGGACAAGCTGCGGAATCCCTCCGCGTACCACTGGACGGATCGCGCATCAAGGTGTTGGCCACCGCCACCGCACCTACGCAGCGGGTACTGCTGGCCGCGGGAGGAGTGAGAATCGAGCCATCCAGCGGCAGCGAAATTGTGCTTGAGGCGGATGAAATCACCCAACTGATCGAATTTTCAAAGCATTTGCCTGAGACTTTTCCTCCCGTGGTCAATCAGTTCGGCGAGGTCACCCCGATGGACGTGGAATTTGGTTTTCTCGACGGTAAACTGCGCCTGTTCCAGATCCGGCCTTTCCTGAATAGCCTGGGGGCCAGGCAAAGCGACTACCTGCGAATGATGGATGCTTCCCTGGCCCAGAACCCCGATCAAATGATCGATCTGAATGGAGCGCCCAATCCGTGATCAGAAGCCAGGTAATTGTTTTTCTTGCTGTTAGGCTCACCGTGCAACGCTCTCGGGCCCAGTAGGCTGGCCGCATCCTGTTTTCGCTAAATCAATATCAATTGCGGGCTATTGCAGGAACCGGAGACTGTGAACTGACCAGGGTATTGAGTGGCGCGGCCAACTGTGTCAGCCATTTTCCGCCATTGCTGTTGTGTGCCAGACCGACGATGATGTAGGTCTCATTTTGGTATTGCACCAGGGCGCTATCGGCATGATAGTCCTTCCATGTCCCTGATTTTCTGCGGATTTTGACCCCATTGACTCCCTGCAAACCCTTGACAAACTTGTGCTTGATACCCGGCTTTGACAATGTCTCCATCATCAGCGCCGTCAGTTCGGGGCTGACCAGAGTTCCGGAGTTCAGTTTGTAGTAGAAACGGGCAACCTGGAATGCAGTGGCGCCATGCGACAGGTGATACAGGGGGTCGCGGTGATAAGCCGTGCCGGCCGCATAGTCCTTGCCTACCCACAGGCCACCTTCGCCACTGGCATCATAAAAATCATAGTCCGGCGACTGCAGCAGTCTGATCAGTTCCTCGCGGCCGACCAACTCGAGTACGCGGGTTGCACAATCGTTACAGGAATACCGGATCATATTGATGAGTTCGACATGTAACTTATTGTCCAGGATCAATTTTCCGTTTTGAATGGCTACCGCGGCGCCGAGCAGGATGGCAATTTTCGGCAAGCTGGCGGCGTACATCATTTTGTGCCCATTCAATTCCGCCAGGCGGGGGTTTTCAGGGTCGGTCACAATAGCCAGTAAAAGTGAAAGTTCTCCGTGCTCAACGGCCTGCCAGAGTCCCTGGTTTCGGACCAGATTTTCCAGATCCAACTGCAATTTTTCATCAGCAGCAGCGATCAACAGGGGATTGTCGCTGTCCACGGCAATAACAGAACCGGATAGACTCAGCGCTAACAATGCAATAGAAAGGGTTTTTAGTATTTTCTTCACCTTTACCGGGTATCCCGCACAGCCAGGAATCAGGAGAGAGCAGAACGGGCTCCTGCCGTTTCTAAATAGGTTCAATTTAACCATTCCGCCAAGGGCGGATGATACGACTACTGCAAGTCCGATGTCTACAGAAATACATTTTGCCAGTTTGCGGAGCGGAAAAGAAAAGCCGCGCTGGTTCAATTGGACCGGCAAGGCTATAATTTGCGCCTTCGTGAAAAATCCACCCCTTGCCGAAGTGGCGGAACTGGTAGACGCGCCGGATTCAAAATCCGGTTCTGGAAACAGAGTGAGAGTTCGAGTCTCTCCTTCGGCACCATTAATGCTTCATGGTTTGCAGCGATGCAACCCGCTTTGGAGAATAGCCCAGTACGGCGAAGTCGAGGATGCCGCCAGGCGAATGGCAGTCTTTGCAAATCCGGCCCTGCGCCTGGATGGCGTGGTTCACCATGAGTTCCCCCTCGTTGCGCATGGCGACAGGTGCGATTCGCTTCATGTCGAAGTCTGTATTCCAACCGTCCACCCGCATGTAGGCCATGAACCTGTCCATGAGGTACATTTTGAACAGAACCCCATACATCTTCTTCATGATCGGTGAGTTGGCAGCGGTCTCCACGGCGGCCTCGGCATCGCCGGTCTGATAGTAAACCCGGTAATCGATCGGCAGGATCATTCCGCCGTATGGCCCCTGGTTGTTAAGATCCTCGTACATGACTGACTGGAAGCGCTTGAAAGGCCAGATTTTGGACGTTCCCTGTTGGGCGATTGGCCGGAATATTTCCTCGTAATCGGCTTCATAGTCGAATGATCCGACGCCGGCCCAAAATTGGTTTGGCGTTGTCGCCAGTGCTTTGTAGCGACCTTCGCGATTGGGGTTGTCGCCCAGGGCATTGGCCATGAAAGTCCCATACCCGTTGAACCATTTATATTTCAGTCCTGGTCCCGGTTGGCCGGAAAATGGTGCGTTGTAGGGAACGAAAATGCCGTGTTCCTCGTTGAATACAGGCCGTGACCAGTCACGGAACACGAGGTTGTCGCGGTGAAGCTCCCGGATGTGGCAAGTCTCGCAGGCGATCCTGGCGATATGCCGGTTGTACATCGCCGATTTTTTTCCCTTGGAGTGCGGCTTCGCCCCATGGCAGTTCTCACATGAGACTTCCACACCTGGAAGGTCGTTGGCTACCAGGTCCACGCCCCGCGTTCCGCGGGCGATCTTGTGACCGCGAGAGACGTGACAGTCAAGACACTGCAGACCGGCAGCGGCATGTACGTCCCAATCAGCACCGAATGGTGTTCCACGTTTTGCGCCGCGATGTGCCAGGCGCGGCCGGTCCCTTCCCATGCCCGCGATGGCAGGATTCGGCAGATAAGTGTCGCCCCCCAGGTTGTGCTGATGGCAGCGGAGGCATGTTTCATTACCCGGACGCCCAACACTCATTGCCGCAATAAGGCGACGATCGTGGTTCCAGCGAGTCTTGCCGTTGTCATCCTGCACAACTTCACGCGAATTCATGTCGTACTCGGCCGCGTGGCAAACGAGGCAGTCAGTTGCCGCGAACTCGGCGTCGGTCGCCGTGTAGCCCGGCATCATCGCGCCGGAGACCGGCCCGTACTGGCCGACGATATGGCACTGGCCGCAGCCCTCGGAAAACACTTCGCCACGCGAATTCTCGACCGTTACCGCCCAACCGGTCCAGGTGAACGTGCCGGTGACTCCACAGGCA
>JAHEFT010000104.1 GCA_024640025.1 Chromatiales bacterium | reverse complement strand
TCAACGTACTGAGGACATCTCCCCTATGGGAAGTGAAAAACGTCTGTATATCCTGGACACCAACGTGCTGATGCACGACCCCACCTCGATTTTCCGGTTTGAAGAGCACGACGTTTTCCTGCCCATGATGGTGCTTGAAGAACTGGATGCTGCCAAGAAAGGACTGTCCGAAGTTGCCCGTAACGTGCGCCAGGTCAGCCGCTTTATCGGTGAAATGATGCAACGCCAGGGCGCCAGCGACCTCGTTGATGGCCTGGAACTGAAAGAACCCGAGGGGCTGGAGTTGCGGGCCGGCACCGGCCGTCTCTATTTCCAGACCGTGATGCCCGAAACACATTCCAGCCTGTTGCGCGACGGATCCTTCGCCGACAACGAAATTCTGAGCACGGCTTTCGCCCTGCGTGAAACCCATCCGGACAAGGACATCGTGCTGGTCTCCAAGGACATCAACCTGCGGATAAAGGCAGCGATCCTGGGGGTCCAGGCGGAAGATTATTACAATGACCGGGCCCTCGATGATTTGAGTCTCCTGTACCGCGGTTTGCGTGTTCATGATGAGAGTTTCTGGGAAGATCATCCGCAGGTCGAATCGTGGAACGCCAGTGGTCATGCGCACTACCGGATACCGGTGGGCAATGAGAACGGTTGGTACCCCAACCAGTGCGTCGCTATCGGCGACGAGGGCGGGATCGAAGCCATCGTCAAGGAGAGCGACAAGGACAGCGTCATGCTGAAACTGGTCGATGACTACTACGACGGCCGAAAAAACGTCTGGGGCATTCACGCTCGAAACCGCGAACAGAATTTTGCGCTGAACCTGCTGATGGACCCTGACATCGATTTCGTCACCCTGATGGGTACCGCCGGAACGGGCAAAACACTTCTGGCGCTCGCGGCGGGTCTTTCACAGACCATGGATGAAAAACGCTACTCCGAAATCATCGTCACCCGGGCCACGGTTTCGATCGGTGAGGATATCGGTTACCTGCCGGGCACTGAAGAGGAAAAAATGACGCCCTGGATGGGCGCCCTGACCGACAACCTCGAGGTGCTCACTCATCCTCATGAAGGCGGTGAATGGGGCCGGGCGGCGACCAATGACCTGTTGGCCAGCCGGGTTAAAGTCCGGGCGCTGAATTTCATGCGCGGCCGTACTTTCCTCAATCGCTACGTCATCATCGATGAAGCGCAGAACATCACGCCGAAGCAAATGAAGGCGTTGATTACGCGGGCCGGCCCGGGCACCAAGATGGTTTGCATGGGCAACGTGGAGCAGATCGACACGCCTTACCTGACCGAAACCACTTCCGGCCTGACCTTTGCGGTTGACCGCTTCAAGGACTGGGCCTATGCGGGCCACATCACCCTGAAACGCGGTGAACGCTCACGCCTGGCGGATTTCGCCTCCGAGGCGCTGTAAATTCGAAAGCGTCCGAGGGCACAGAACTACCCATCGGAGCGGCTTCAGCCACGAATCTGGTGGGAGCCGGCTCTGCCGGCGATTGACCTCCGTGCCACACCAGAGGCTCCAACGCCGTGCCATGAGTCGGGAATGACCTTGCCCTGTTCAGGACACGCTCTAGACGTCCGTGTGCGCTAGTAACACGTTCCCGACGTGTTATTGTCCTGAACAGGGCAAGGCCACTCCCTACTCCCGAACTGTAGAAGGCATCCCCCAATCCTTTCAAGCCGCATAAATGAAGCTCAGATCTGACCACCTCAGCTTAGGTGTGGAGCCGGGTGCCTGTTGTCAGGACAATCGGCTGTCGGGAACAGCCGCTTAGCGCACATGGACGTTATAAGCGTGTCCTGACAACAGGCACCCAGTTCCGCACCGGGTTCCGAGTGACAGCGTCAGATTGGCACTAAAGTCAATCGCGGATAAATCCGCTCCTACGAGGGTTCAGCGGACTCGGGTGGAGTGGTTGGGCTGCGCGGCCAGGCATTCAGAACCGCTTTGACCAGGGTGGCCAGAGGGATGGCGAAGAAGATGCCCCAGAAGCCTCCGAGTCCACCAAACACCAGGATGGCCAGGATGATCGCGACGGGATGCAGGTTGACGGCCTCGGAGAACAGCAGCGGCACCAGGAGATTCCCGTCCAGTCCCTGGATAATCGCATAAGCGATGATGACCTGGCCGAAGTCCCAGCCCCAGCCGAACTGGAAGAAGGCAATCAGGGCGATAGGAATGGTTGCGACCGCGGCGCCGATATAGGGCACCAGCACCGAAAATCCGACAACGGTCGCCAGCAGGGCGGAATATTGAAGGCCCAGGATCTTGAACGTGACGTAAGTGACCGCCCCGACAATAATGATTTCTGTCACCTTGCCCCTGACGTAGTTGGCGATTTGCGCCTCCGATTCCGTCCAGACCCGGTTCACCAGCGTGCGCTCCGCCGGAAGGTAATTTCCGATCCAGCCGGTCATCAGGTCCTTGTCCTTCAGCAGGAAAAAAACCAGCACGGGCACCAGCACAAGATAGACGACCAGCCCGAGCACGCTGGCCACTGAAGCCAGGGACCAGCTTAGAGCCTGCTGGCCCAAACTCGCCATTTCCTGGCCGATCTGGCTGATGATCAACTTGATCTGATCTTCGGAGATCAACTGTGGATAGGCCTCGGGCAACTGTTTCAATAACGCCTGGCCCTGCGATATATAGTTCGGGAACTGCTGCACCAGCGCGGTGAGCTGTCGAATGACAATCGGGACCAGTCCAAATGTCAGGAACAGGAACACGGCGATAAAAAGCAGGTAAACGATAATCACGGCTGCCAGGCGGGGCAGTCCGGTTTTTTGCAAACGGCTGACCAGGGCTTCCAGGAGATAGGCAATCACGATGCTCGCGAACATTGGCGCAAGCCATTTGCCCAGGCCAACGATGATGGCAAATGCGATGACGAGGACCAGGCCGAGTAACACAACCTGCGGGTCGGAAAACGACCGCTTGAACCAGTCCTTCAGCAGATCCATTGCAATCTACCGGCCAGCGCTGGAACTGAAATCAGAAGTTTAAAGTCCACATGGCTTCGAGCTCTACTTGTTGATCAAGCTCTTCCGTGGTTACGCCGAGGACACTGCCGCCAAAGGCATATTCAGACGGCGCATACGCCGCGTTAAATGCAAGCCGGCTGCGGTAGCTGGTGCGGCGGGAATACCCCACCACGATGGCATTGGTTGCCAGGTCGCCTTCCAGTGCCCTACTCAGCAGTTTGGATGATGGTGAAGGTTGAGTGCGGGTGCTCAGGTCAATATGCCATTGCTGGTCAGCCCCGTCGCTCCAGGTATAGCCCACGCTGTACACCGTGAGGTCTTGCCAGTCAAAGGCAGGGCTCGTGGAGTCACCCAGCATGGACAGGAACCGGGTTGGAAGAAAACGGCTGGGAAAAGCATTGATTTCGCTATACATCACCCGTTCGATCGTGACATTGAGCCAGGACTTTTCGCTGGCCTGGAAAGCAAGCCCTACGCTGGCGCGGGCCGGAATGTCCAGGTCTGCCGGTTGTGAATAAACCCCCCGGTAAGCTGCGAACTCTTCCATATCAATGCGTGATTGGAATCCAGCATCAAACGCTATGCCCCGAACGACTTCCTGGCGAAGAGCCAGCCGGACGCCTGTTCCGTAACCGGATTCTTCCTGCGGCGAAAATGTGCCGGGAATCCAGGGGCTCTCATTCGGCGAGCTTGCAGCGGTAAGGCCCAGGCTGGCGGCGCTGTAGCGCTGATAGGCGACAACTGCCGAGACCCCCAGAATACTGCCCTGGGCAAATTCATGTTCGATTCCCGGGGAGAAATACTGCCGGTCAAAGCTGGTGCCCTGAAAAACGTCTTCGGGCTCAAAACCCGGCCAGAGAAACTCGGAATCCGATTGCCACTCAAACTGGAAGTTGACTCGTGTATTGGGTTGCGATTCCATGTAGGCCGCAAAATCAGGCATGAGATTGATTTCGCTGTTTTTCAACCATGAAACGTGCATGGGTTGCGCATCGTCGGGCAGCATGTAAACCGGCGTCAGCTCATACGCCAGGTACTCCTGCCAGGGACCCAGTTCAAAACCGATCACGTAGTAAGTCGTCAAGCCCGAACCGCCTGCCGCAAAGCTGACTGCAGGCAAGCCGACCCCCTGGGCTCCGGCAAGACCCGGAATAAATCCCATAACGGCTAACACGGTTCTGGCAATTTTTAGTCGCAATTGGCCACCCTAAACTGCAAATTGATGCAGTGATTCACTGTGGAATATGGCAGGAATACAACATCGTGTCAATGGCAAACAACCGATTCCCGAACCTGCCTGCGTCACGCCCCGTACTGTCTTGACAAGTTATTGTTTTATAAACACCTGTCTGGTCTGCATACGGTGTCCATACAGCCCTTGCAACTCAGCTGCAAAAACGCCGCTTTATTCTATCCGTTGTATGAATGCAACATGCAGGAATTATATCCTCTCTGTTGCGGTCGAGGGGAGAGAGACTTCTTAAACACAACTGACCGGGCGCGGTAAGCCGGCATATCGACATGCCTGGGTTCCCGGGCCAGCAGGGAAAAGCCGGTACAGGTAACGACTGGAACCCTTTTCTGCACCCAGGGCTTCACGCGTCAGCCGCACCAGTGCGCGCATGGGCGGTTCGATTTCGTACTGTTCAAAATACGCCCTGAAAATACCCAGCACTACCCAGTGGTCTTCACTCATTTCGACACCATCGGCGCCCGCCATGGCCCCGGCCACTTCCGGAGACCAGTCCTGCCAATTCAGCAGGTAACCCTTTTCATCGACCGATATCGATCCATAACCCGGAATATCCAATCGGACCACGTTCATTTCCAGGTCAGGCAAAGTTCAAAAGCCTTTATCAGTTCAGCGATTTCCCGGTCGGACACTATTGGAATTTCGGAATCCGCCGCGAGTCCGGACAACCCCCTGGCCGCCAGGTCAGCTCCCGCGAAATAGCATTCGGTGAAAAGCGGCAATGGGATGCCCTGGAAATCGCCGGCGATGTGCACAACCCCGTCATCAAGGAACACCATTGCGTCGCCCTTTTCAAATTGTGAGCGGGCGCGATCCAGGGCTTCCGCCGAAGAAGTCACCACCAGGTGCAGGCACTTTTTGTTTTTTACCGCGCCTTTCATCGAATCAAAGCACCACCACGTGGTCACAACTTCGCCAGGAAAGGCTGAATCCGGATATATCAAGGGGTTCAACCGGCATCACCAGTTCCATCCCACGCTCCAGGAAGAAGTCAAACCACTTTTGCTCAACAAAAATCCGTGTACTGGCCAGGTCAGGCAGGGCCGCCCATGCACGATAGCCTGCAGGCAGGAGTGCTTCCGAGGCATTGCGCTGCTCAACGAGTTGTATGGCCGATCGGCCGGGGAAATAGATCCTGACATCGAAATCAAGCGCGGCCGCAGCCAGCGCCAGGTCGAGATCGGCTCGCGCCACCCGGTTTTTATAGGGAGCGCTCTGGATAATGAGCGCGAGGCTGAATGAATGTGCTGCAGCCATCAGAAGGTGACTACCCGGTCGCTGGAAGCCATGATTTCGACCATTTCGACCAATCCGGCTTCCCGGTATGCGCCGCCGGGGACGCTTTTCATTCGCCTCTGCGCCGCCGATGAGCAGAGCAACAGGGGGATGCCGGCCGCCCCGGCCAGCGCTTGCCATTCTTCGGCCAGGTCGGGGGTTCCGCTGTCCACCGCCCGCCCCGGCAGCGCATGGTAAACCCCGTCTTCGCGAAAAAATATTGCCGCAATCCGAGCATTTTCCGCCAGCAGGGAGCGAACCAGGCGTATTGCCGTGACCCCCAGGCTACTGCCCCAGGGACTCTCATTGACGATGATCAGGATTTTCACGTTAAACTGTCCGTTGGCAAGAACAAGTCTGCGTTTGAGTTGTCGAACCGGCAACAGGAAAGTCTCGGGGAAAGAATGTCCACGGTCAAGGATAAGGTTTTGAAAAATCTGACGCGACTGGCGCTGGCGCTGTTGACGGCAACCATCAGCATGGCCAGCGTTGCACAGAATGAGCACATGAACCTGCCGGATATGGGCGCTTCCGCGGACACCATCCTTTCGCGCGCGGAAGAAGCTGAATATGCAAAGGCCCTGGTCCGCCAGATGCGCGCCTACGAGGTGCTCAACGAAGACCCCATGATCAGTGATTATTTCGAAGACATGGGTTACCGGCTGGCGGCCCACAGCGACCGGCCGAACAAGTCGTTTACCTTCGTGGTGATCGACCAGGACGTGGTCAATGCTTTTGCCGCTCCCGGCGGTGTAATTGCCCTTTACAGCGGTCTGATACTTGCCGCCGATGATGAAAACGAGGTTGCCGGCGTTCTTGCCCATGAAATTGCGCACATCACGCAGCAACATTTGTATCGCGCAATCGAAAACCAGCAGGAAATGACCATCCCCATCGCCCTGGCGATGCTGGCGTTGGTACTGGTGGGAGGCGGTAGTGGTGAAGCCATACAGGGAGCAATCATGGGCGGCCAGGCCGCGGCCATTCAGGCACAGATCAATTTCACCCGTCAGAACGAATACGAAGCCGATCGCATCGGCATTTCCACGCTTTCAAGGGCTGGGTATGACCCCATCGGCATGGTCCAGTTTTTTGAAAAAATGGGCAGAATTACACGCGCCATGGGCGAAGGCCCCGAGGAGTACCTGCGCACTCACCCGGTTTCGGTCAATCGCATATCAGAAGCCATGAACCGGGCCCAGAGCATGCCCAAGCCGGAACCGTCAGACGGTCGCGAGTTCTACCTTGTCCAGGCTCGTTTGCGCGCGATGACAGCAGACTCGCCGGATGAAGCCCTGGAATGGTTCAAACACCGCCTCGATCGGGCTGATGTCGGGCAGGTGGAAAGCGATGCGCTTTTTTACGGCAGCGCGATCGCTCACCAGAAAAAGGGGGATTATGAGGAAGCCCGAAAACTGCTGCAAAGCCTCAGCGATCGCGAGCCTCATATTGCCTATGAGCTACAAATGGCTGAACTGGACCTCGAAGCCGGGCGGGACAACCAGGCGATCGATATTCTGGCTGGCCTGTACGGCACGTTTCCAGGGAATCACGCCATTTCCCTTCAGTACGCACAGGCGCTGCTGAAGAACCAGGATCCGGACCAGGCCAAAACGGCGGCAACCATTCTTCGCCGGCAGCTCCAGACGCGCCCCGATGATCCGCTCATTTATGAACTCTACGCGCGCTCCGCCAATATTGCCGGTGAAACCGTTCGCGCGCGGGAAGCCATCGCGGAATCCTACTATCTGCGCGGCAGCATTCACGAGGCCGCGATGCAGTTGCAGGTGCTAACGGAAAGCGGCGATCTCAACTATTACCAGCGCGCCCGTATCACAGCCCGCATCAATGAACTCCGCATGGAACTTGTCAAACTGGGACAGGATGAATCCTGAGTTGAAATAATCGTGTCACATGCATGCTTATAATGGGGTTCACTAAGCGAGTGCAGAGTCATCGTGAATAAAAATCAGCTTAAGGTTCTGGTCGTAGATGATGAAGCCGCCATCCGCGATATGATCCGATTCGCCCTTGAAAAAAACAAAATGGACGTACAGACTGCGGCAAATGCCCACGAGGCGCTGATTCGCGTCAGCGAAAAACGGCCGGATATCATCCTGTTGGACTGGATGATGCCCAACGTCAGCGGCCTGGAGTTGACGAGGCGCCTTCGCAAGGATCCATTCACCCAGGATATCCCGATCATCATGCTGACTGCCAAGGTGACCGAAGACGACAAAGTCGCAGGACTGGAAGCCGGTACAGACGATTATGTGACCAAGCCGTTTTCTCCACGCGAGTTACTGGCCCGGATTCAGGCTGTCACGCGGCGCACTAATCCCGCCGATGAAGATGGCCGGATGGTGGCGGGCGTGCTGACTCTGGACACGGTTTCAAAGCGGGTCCTGGCAAGCAACAGAGAAATTCCCATCGGACCCACGGAATTCCGCTTGCTGGAATTTTTTATGGCCCATGCTGGCAGGGCGTATAACCGCTCACAAATACTGGATCACGTTTGGGGACCCAACGTCTACCTCGAGGAACGGACCGTTGATGTTCACATCAGGCGCTTAAGAAAAGCCCTGGAGCCGGCCCGGGCGAGCGAGTATTTGCAAACGGTCCGCGGTCACGGTTATCGTTTCCTGGTCACAGACTGAAAGCAGATCCTGAAAACCAGATGCCTTCCAGGACGTGGATATTTCATACGGTAAAGCTGCTTCTGATTGCGGCAATAGTCTGGTTCGTCGGCTGGATGGCGGGCTACCCGGTCGTCAGTCTGGCTATCGCCGCCCTGGTTTATGCCGGCTGGCATTC
>JAHEFT010000024.1 GCA_024640025.1 Chromatiales bacterium | reverse complement strand
CTGGCCGGGCTGATTTCACGCGGAAGTTCAGCGATATTGCTCAACAGTTCCTTTTCACTCATTCTGGGACTCATTTATCCAGTTCCTCCCGGACCAGTTTTCGCGCCCGGTGTAATTGGGCCTTTGACGAACCCACCGCCATTCCGGAAATTTCTGCAATCTCGGCATGGCTGTAACCTTCGATGTCATACAAAACCAGAACCGTTCGTGCCCGTTCCGGTAACCGCGAAATTGCCTTTTCCAGGTCCATTCGCTGTCCCGCGTAAACATCCTTTGCACCCGTTGCACCGCGGTCTGCGGCTCCATCTAACACCGTTTCACGTTCGAGCCGCTTAATCCGCGAACGCCGGTCACTCAGTGCCACGTTGGCGGACAATTTGTGCAGCCAGGTACCAAACTTGCTGTCACCCCGGAAACTGTCCAGTTTCTGCCAGGCCCTGATGAAAGACTCCTGCAACAGGTCTTCCGCCAGGGCTCCATCACCGCCGCACAGCCGCCAGACAAGGCCATATATGCGGTTGCGGTGCATCCGGTACAGCTTTTCAAAAGCCAGGCGATCACCGCCAACAGCCCGTTCAACGAGCCCGGATTCGTCATCGTGATCCGACGTTTTCGCTTCCCACGATGCCAACGCGTGCTCCTCCTGTAAAAAATTAGACTCAAGCCGGACTTAAACGGTTTAAAGATACCCCGAAAGTGACGTGAAATGAGGAAGAAAAATGTTGAAGTGTGTTTTTTGGAAAAAAGGCAGGGCCTGCTCGGCCCTGCCCTGTTCCGGGGCTAATACCGTGTGAACGCTCAGGCTCTGGTCAAGGCCTCGCTGACACGTTTCTGTTCTGCCTTGATGGATTCAGGTGTTCGGGCACCAAATGAATCGAGGTATTTGCCTATTTCCGAAATTTCTTCGCGCCAGGCTGCCGTATCCACTTCCAGTAATGCTTCCATGGTGGCAGCAGGTACCGTAATACCTTCGAGGTTCAGGTCGCCGGGCAGAGGCAGATTACCAATCGGGGTATCCAGGCTGCCGACTTTCCCTTCGCAACGCTTGATGATCCAGTCCAGCACACGCATGTTTTCGCCAAACCCCGGCCACATGAATTTGCCATTGGCGTCTTTGCGGAACCAGTTGACATGGAAAATCTCCGGCAGCTTGTCGGAAACGCCGTCAAAGCTCATCCAATGCTTCCAGTAATCACCGAAGTTGTAACCGCAGAATGGCTTCATCGCCATTGGGTCGCGACGAACCACGCCAACCTCGTCGATATTGGCTGCTGTCGTTTCTGACGCCATCGACGCACCCATCAGGACACCATGCCGCCAGGAATGACTTTCCATGACCAACGGAACCAGGCGTTCACGGCGGCCGCCGAAAACGATGGCTGAAATCGGAACGCCGGCCGGTGCTTCGGCTTTGTCGGAATAGGACGGGCACTGCGACATATGGACCGTGAAACGCGAGTTGGGATGCGCTGCAGGACCATTTTCCGGGTTATAGGGATTACCTTTCCAATCCGTAGCAGGCACCCGGTCATCCAGACCTTCCCACCACGGTTGATTGTCTTCGGTGACGGCTACGTTCGTGAAAATCGCATCATGATCGAGCATTGCCAGGGCATTCGGGTTGGTGTTTGCAGCTGTACCGGGGGCAACACCGAAAAACCCTGATTCAGGGTTGATCGCCCACATGCGGCCATCTTCGCCCACACGCATCCAGCAAATGTCATCGCCAATCGTCCAGATTTTCCAGCCCTTATAAATTTGTGGCGGAATCAACATGGCCAGGTTGGTTTTGCCGCATGCCGACGGGAATGCGCCGGCAATGTAATGTATTTTTCCCTCAGGGCTCTCCACCCCGAGTATCAACATATGCTCCGCTAACCAGCCTTCCGAGCGTGCCTGGTAACTCGCGATTCGGAGTGCATGACATTTCTTGCCCAGTAATGCATTGCCACCGTAACCGGAACCAAAACTCTGGATCTCCAGGTCTTCAGGGAAGTGCATGATGAACCGGCGATCCGGGTTAAGGTCACCCACGGAATGCAGACCCTTGATAAAAGAACCCTCCCTTTCAATGCGCTGCAGTGCCTGTTTGCCCATCCGGGTCATCAGCTTCATATTACACACAACGTATGTGCTGTCAGTAACTTCCACGCCGCAACGCGAAAGAGGAGAATCAATCGGACCCATGCAATAAGGGATCACATACAGGGTTCTGCCTTTCATACAACCTTTGTACAAACTTTCCATCTTGGCGCGGGCTTTACCG
Source organism: Chromatiales bacterium (assembly GCA_024640025.1). GTDB lineage: Bacteria > Pseudomonadota > Gammaproteobacteria > Xanthomonadales > SZUA-36 > JAHEFT01. Next base: position 28,080 of record JAHEFT010000024.1, on the reverse strand, counting down.
GGAGTCATCCAGTTATTGTTGGGGCCGGCATCTTCCTGTTTGGAAGTACACACAAAAGTGAGGTGCTCAACACGAGCAACGTCAGTTGGATCGGACCGGTGCAGCCAGCAATTTGGATGGGTTTCAGGATTGAGCCGGGAAAAACCGCCCTCCGCTTCCAGCTTTTCGGCCATGGCATCATATTCTTCAACCGAGCCGTTGCACCAGTAAATGTCGTCAGGTTGGGTTAATTCCGCTACTTTCCCGATCCAGTCTTTCAATGCTCTATGGGTGGTCACAATCAATTCCTCATGCAAGTTGACGCCGGTTCCAGCTTGATGCTTTCAGTTCTGAACCATAGTTTGTAAGGTTTTTCACTTCAATGAGCCAAATCATTGAATTGCCTGAGTACGATAATTGAATCAACCGGGGATCAATGTATTGATCACGTGTTCAATGTAAGCATCAAACTCTTCACTGCTCAGGCTGGGGGTCTGGTTCTGTCTCTGCAACTGCAGAAAACCGAGGTATACCGAATACGTGAGACGCGCCTGGTAGCGGGCTGCAACCGGGTCCAATCCGAGTTCCTCGAAGGCCGCCGACAGGTGCGTCATCCGCCTTTGCGCCACCCGTTCCAGCACCGGTTCGACCTGAGCGTGTCCCGCAGCAGCGCACAATTCACTGTAAACCTCGTGGGTGAGTTTTTCCTTGCCGACGCGCCGGAAAAATGACACCAGGCGGTCACGGGGATTGCTGATTTCGCCGAGTGCATTGTTCAGGTTACGGCTGTCGTGCTCCTCCCAGCGATTCAATGCCCGCTGAAGCAGGGCCTCGCGACTCGAAAAGTGCCAATAGAAACTACCCTTTGTGATCCCCATGCGGCGCGCCAGCGGCTCTACCGCCAGAGCCTGAACGCCCTGCTCGGCTATCAATTCCAATGCCTCACGTGCCCAATCGTCAGCAGAAAGCGTGACTCGTTCACTTTTTTTCAAGGGTTTCAAGCTGCCTTTGAATCTTAATGCTCAGAACAGTGTCTAAGTGTAACGCTTTTTACTATCAGATAATTCATGTATTGACATGACTCATCGCGTTTACCATACTCCAGCGTATGGTAATGGAAAGATGTCCGGTCTTATGAAATACACCGGATGTCAAACACCGGGTTTAGGAGAATTGTTATGACGTGGTTATTGTTGTTAACGCTTTTTGGTATCTCACTTGCCAGCGCCTTTTATGGAACCAGCCTGCTGGTGTGGACCGTGGCCATGGCTGCGGGTATTGTCGTTCTGGCTGCAACAGGCTCTGTACCGTTTCTCAGTTTGCTGATCATTGCAGCGATCTTCGCGATTATTGCCATTCCTCTGAATGTAAAGCCCTGGCGTCAGCAACTGATCAGTGCGCCTTTCCTGGTGCAGTTCCGCCGCATGCTGCCTGAAATTTCGGAAACGGAGCAGGTGGCGCTGGATGCCGGAACCGTCGGTTGGGAAGGCGAATTGTTTGCCGGAAAGCCCGACTGGAAACTGCTGAAGAAGCAGCCATATCTCGCGTTGACGGTCGAAGAGCAGGCTTTTCTCGACGGCCCCGTTGAAGAATTGTGCAATTCACTGAACACCTGGGAAATAACCCACAACGACGCCGATCTGAACCCGGAAACCTGGAAGTTTTTGAAAGCCAACCGCTTTTTTGGAATGATCATTCCGAAACAATATGGCGGACTGGGTTTCTCAGCAATGGCTCACCGCGCCGTTCTGCAGAAAATTTCTTCCGTTTGTGCTTTGACCGCCTCAACCGTGGCCGTTCCCAATTCGCTTGGCCCGGGCGAACTCCTGATGCACTACGGCACGGAAGAACAAAAAAATCATTTTCTGCCCCGCCTGGCTCGCGGAGAAGAAATTCCCTGCTTCGCCCTCACCGGACCAACAGCCGGATCTGACGCCACTTCCATCCCGGATTACGGCATTGTCTGCAAGTCGAAATTCGAGGGTAAGGAAGTCCTCGGTATTCGGCTGAATTTTGACAAACGCTATATCACACTGGCGCCAGTAGCGACGATTATCGGTATTGCTTTTCGCATGTATGATCCCGATGGCCTGCTGGGCGACACCGAAGACCTGGGCATCAGCCTGGCGCTGGTTCCCCGCGAAACCAAAGGCATGGAAGTCGGGCGCCGGCATATGCCGATGAACCTGCCATTCCAGAATGGGCCGGTACGCGGCAAAGACGTTTTCGTGCCGCTTGATGCTTTGATTGGCGGCATTGAAATGGCCGGCCAGGGCTGGCGCATGCTGGTAGAGTGCCTTTCCGTCGGTCGTGCGATATCACTACCCTCCACGTCAACCGGCGGCACAAAAATGGGGGCGTTGGCGACCGGCGCATACGCGCGGATCCGCAAGCAATTCAACATGCCGATCGGCCGTTTCGAGGGCATTGAAGCGGCGCTGGCGCGCATAGCCGCCAATGCCTATGCAACCTCGGCCCTGTCCAGGATGACGGCTACGGCCGTCGATCTGGGCGAGAAGCCGGCGGTTCCATCGGCCATTGCCAAGTACCACACCACAGAAATGGCCAGGGAGGTCATTCGGGACGCCATGGACGTGCATGGCGGCAAGGGTGCGATTCTCGGCCCGAGAAACTACCTGGGCCGGGCCTGGGAGGGGATTCCCGTGTCCATTACCGTGGAAGGCGCCAACATCATGACGCGCAACCTGATGATATTCGGCCAGGGGGCAATCCGCTGCCATCCGTACGTTTTAAAGGAAATGCAAGCTGCACGGATCGAAAATTCAAGGGAACGGATCGAGCGATTCGACGAACTCCTGTTTTCACACGTGGGCTATTCCATCAGGAATGCGGCCAGGAGCCTGATTCTCGGACTGAGTTTCGGCAAGTTTGCAATGGTGCCGCACGATCGTAAAACGTCGAAGTACTACAAAAAGCTCTCCAGGTATTCAGCCTCGCTTTCGTTCATTTCTGATATCGCGATGCTCACCCTGGGCGGAAAGCTGAAGCAGAAGGAGCATATTTCTGCACGCCTGGGTGATGTGCTCAGCCACCTCTATATTTGTTCGGCCATGCTCAAGCGTTATGAATCGGAAGAGCGGCCGGTGGCAGACCAGGCCATACTGGCATGGGCTTTCCACAGCGCAATATACAAGATCCAGATTGCCTTGCGCCTGGTCGTGGACAATTTCCCGAACCAGTACATGAGGTTCATGCTTCGATTTATCGTATTTCCCTTCGGACGCCGTGAGAAAGAACCCGGTGACCGCCTGACACACCGGGTGGCGCAGTTACTGCTGGTTCCTTCCGATACCCGTGACCGTCTGACCAATGGCGTCTTCAAGTCCGCAACGTCGAATCACCCGATCTGCTTCATGGAAAGGGCCTTGCCGCAGGTCATCCAGGCTGAGCCCCTGGAGCGTAAGCTTCTCAAGGCCCTCAAGGCAGGGGAAATCAGTGGAATAACCTGGGACGAACAGGTTAAAAACGCACTGGAGAAATCGATCCTGACCAGGGATGAAGTCGAGATACTGGTCCGTGTTCGCGAAATGGTGGCGGAAATTATTGCCGTTGATGATTTCGATGTCGAGGACCTGCGCCTGGGCAGAAAGAAGGAAACCCGGATCGATACACAACACGCAGCTTAACTTCACTGCTATACTTTCGGCCCCGGCCGGCTTTCCTGCTTTTTTGCATGGACCGCCCGGGGCCATTGCTTTGGGTGCCCGGATAAACAAGCTTCCGACTGATGTGTCGGTGCCTTGCCGGGTGAAACGGGAAGCCGGTTAGATTCCGGCACTGCCCCCGCAACGGTAAGCGATCCAGCCCGCCCTAAACGGGCTGCATTTGCGGCCAGATGCCACTGCACCAAGTGTGGGAAGGCGCCGCAAGAATCCAGCACTTTTTGGATGAATCGCGAGTCCGGAGACCGGCCCAGAGTTCGCAGTAACCGTGTTGCGGAGGGCAACCTGGGTCTGTGGACTTCTCCCGGCCCTTCCCCCGCAGCGCATAACAGACGCGGGTGTGCGCTTCGCAGAAATGATGAATTCCAAAAAAAGCCTCTTGGTACTGCTGCTTCTTGCAGGCAGCTTACACGGCCCCCTGGCGGCCGAAGAACTTGAAACTTACGAACTCAAACCGATCCTGGTCAGCACGCCATCACGCATGATCGAGCCTTTAAGCGATTCCCTCGCTTCGATCAGTGTAATCAGCCGTGAGGACATCGAACTGTCTGTCGCTGAAGACCTGTTTGAACTGCTGCGGCTTCAACCGGGTATCGACATCGTAAGATCCGGCGGAGCAGGTTCGCAGACCAGCATTTTTATGCGCGGCAGCAATTCGAACCATGTCCTGGTGCTGATTGACGGCGTGCGGGTCAGTTCAGCCAACACCGGCGGCTACGTTTGGGAACAGCTGCCGATGAACCAGGTCGAACGCGTTGAAATCGTGAGGGGTCCGCGCGGCAGCCTGTATGGATCCGATTCCATTGGCGGCGTCATCCAGATATTCACCCGCAGCAGCCCGCAACCCTATGCCCGGATAACCGGTGGCAGCTATGGATCCGCAGAGATAGAGGGCGGGCTTGGCTACGAGGGCGAAACGACCCAAATCAGCGTCAACGCCGGCTATCGGCAGGCAGATGGTTTCTCAGCCCAGAATCCCGACGGATACAGCTATCACCCGGACGACGATGGTTATGAAAACTCCAATCTTGGCATCAGGGGATCCACCCTTGCAGGGTACGGCAGCTGGGAATACAGTTTCCTCGGACTCAAAAGCGAATCTGAGTTTGATCAGGGCGTGTCTGAAACGAATCAGAACATCGCATCTCTGGGCCTCCACGGTAATTTTTCTCCCGACTGGGACTACCAGATTCTGGGTGGTTATACGCGTGAAAAATTGAGCTCGGATTTTGAGTACTTCACCACCGGCTTCAAATCCCGGCGCTGGGAATTCAGCTGGCAGAACCAGTACAAGCAGGGAGAAAACGGGAAGCTCAGCTTTGGTGTCGATTATTACAATGAAAACGGAAAGTCGCAGGATTCCTGGGACAAAAGCCGCAACAACGCGGGATTTTTCGCCAGCTATGACTTGTTCCTGGAAAGGCTCCACCTCCAGGCCGGCGGGCGCTACGATGACAACAGCCGTTTCGGCGGCCAGTTCACCGGTCAACTGGCCCTGGGCTACGATATTGGCAGCGCCTGGCAGGCTCTGGCCAGCTACGGTTCCGCATTTCGCGGACCTAACCTGAATGAACAGTTTTCACCGGGATTTGGCGGGCTCTTTCCGGGCAATCCCGACCTGGACCCGGAGTCATCAGATTCGGTTGAATTGGGATTGCGTTGGCACAGCGAAAATCTGGGGGCTTTGTCGGTTTCCGCCTACCGGACCGATGTCAAAGACATGATCTCGTTTACCGGCGAGTTCTACCAGGCGATCAATATTGACCAAGCGCGCCTGGAAGGCCTGGAGTTTGACTACACCCTTGCCAGGGGCGCCTGGCTGGTGAATGCCAACGCGACCTTCCAGAGTGCTGAAGACCAGACAACGGGCGAACCGCTGCTGAGGCGGCCCGATCAGAAAGGCTCCATCACGGTGGATCGCAGTTTCTCGAATGGTTCCTGGCTGGGACTGGAATGGTTCCATTCAGGCAAACGGCTGGATTTCGGGGGCATTACGCTGGATAGCTACAGCCTGGTCAACCTTCGCGCCGGCTGGGTATTTACGCCGGCATGGCGACTGGAACTAAGGGGGGATAACCTGTTAGATGAGCATTACGAGCCGGCTTACGGCTTCAATGCGGCGGGGAGATCCTGGTTTATTTCCCTGGCCTGGATGCCCTGACCAAGAGGTCCTGAAATGCTAGGCCAGGTTACGGGGATCATTCGGCGCCTCTCTCTTTCCGCCTGGCGGCTTGACGCTGCCGGCGAATTTTAAGGGGATGCTGCACTCGTCTCAGCTTGTCCCACAGATGATTCAGAGCCCGCAAAGGATGATGAAAAGTCATCTTCGGGCCGGCAAAGCGCATCACGTCCTTCGCCATTTGCCGCTCAGTTGGCTTATAACAGTGGATCGGACAATTCGCGCAGGTTGGCTTGTCAGATCCGTAGGGACACTTCTCAAGCCGCCTCTCCGCGTAACGCATGAGTCGGGCACACTCCGGACAGAGGCGGGCTCCCTCGTGATCGCCGTGGTGATGATCACAATAAATTCGTGTCATGCAGACAAGGGTGTCGTGTTCGCGCTTCAATCTGCCGGTGAGCCTGCCCATGGCCCCATAATAGAGGCTTTGTCCATGCATCATTCTGACCCGAATCAAGTCCCCGGCAAACCTTGAGTTTGCTATCCTGACACTACGTATGCCGCATCCAATTGCAAAAGCTTTTGCCCTGACCGCCTGCCTGGTTTTTTCCTCCTGCTCGGATAATCGCGACGAACAGCACGCCGAATTCTTCGTTTTTGGAACACTTCTGGAAGTTACCGTCTGGGGAACGCGGAGCGATGAAGCGAAGGAGGCGTTTTCTACGCTGCAGGATCAGTTCCAGGAAATGCACCGCGAATGGCATGCGTGGGAACCGGGACTGCTGACGGAAATCAATCGCGGCTTTGCTGCCGGCCTGCCCGTATTGGCAAGCCCGGCGATAGTTGAAATGACACAGATGTCACAACTCCTGGAAGAACGGTCGGGCGGGCGTTTCAATCCCGCCATTGGCGGCCTTATAGAGCTTTGGGGCTTTCATACATCTGACTACCCGGTTGAAGGCCCGCCCCCTCCCAGGTCTGTTATAGCCGGCATGGTCGCTCAACACCCATCCAGCCTGGACATTGAGTGGGATGGTTTATCGATGGCTTCCTCAAACCCGGCGGTTCAACTTGATTTTGGGGGTATCGCTAAAGGCTACGCCATCGATGTCGCTTGCGCCACGCTCAAAGAACTCGGCATCCAAAATGCCATTGTCAATGCCGGGGGTGATCTTCGAGCGTTCGGAAAACATGGTGACCGGCCCTGGCGGATTGCCGTACGCGATCCGCAAGGGGGTGTTATCGGCACACTCGAGACCCGGACAGACGAGGCCATATTCACCTCCGGCAACTATGAACGGTTCCGGCAGGACAATGAAATACGCTACCCCCACATCCTGGACCCCCGAACCGGATGGCCGGTCAGGGACATCGCCTCGGTTACAGTCATCACGGAAGAAGGATGGCTGGCGGATGCAGCGGCTACTGCGCTGATCGTTGCCGGCCTTGACGACTGGAAAGAGGTGGCCCGTAACCTGGATCTTGAGCTGGTCATGATGATTGACGAAAACCGCAAAACCTATCTGACAGCAAAGATGGCCGAAAGAGTTAAGTTCATAGAGGGGGCTGACGTGGAGATCACGGTCTCAGAGGACCAGTGAACCATCCTAATACATTCCGGTTTCGAGGCGCGCCACTTCTGACATCATGTTGTGGTTCCAGGGCGGCTCGAAGGTGAGTTCCACGTTTACCTGGCTGATTGTGGGTACCAATTTCAACTTTGAGCGAACGTCGTCCACCAGGATGTCACCCATCCCACAACCCGGCGCTGTCAGCGTCATTTCAACATCAACGATGCGCTCGCCGTTTTTGCCTGTTTGCATTTCACAACGATAAACCAACCCGAGGTCCACGATGTTGACCGGAATTTCCGGGTCATAAACTGTCTTCATTTGCTCCCAGAGCAGGTTCTCAACATCATCTTCCGTTGCGCCCTCCGGAAGACTGGGGGGAAGGACGGGCTTTCTTCCGATAGCATCCGCATCCACACCGGCAATGCGAAACAGGTTGCCATCAACGAAAACCGTGAAGCTTCCGCCCAGCGCCTGCGTAATGTAGCCGACTGTCCCTGCGGGGATCGTCACTTCATCGCCCTGCGGAATCATGACGACTTCGCAATCACGCTTGAAAGTGCAGGGCTGGCTGGTATTGGAAAACATCGTTTCAAAAAAGTGTGGCCTGCTGCATCATATCTCAAGCAGCAGGCCAATATTCAAGAAAAGAAATCAGCCAATCTGGCTTTGCTGATAATTCTCGATTCCCACGCGATCAATCAGGTCAAGCTGGGTCTCCAGCCAGTCCACGTGCTCCTCTTCTGATGTCAGGATACTGTCGAAGAGGTCTCTGCTGACGAAATCCTTGCAGGATTCACAATACTCGACAGCTTCCCGCAAGTCGGGAATTGCCTCCATTTCGAGCGCGAGATCACACTCCAGCATCTCCCTGGTATGCTCACCGATTCGGAGTTTGCCCACGTCCTGCATATTCGGCAGTCCTTCGAGGAAAAGAATGCGTTCGATCAGTGAATCAGCGTGTTTCATTTCGTCCACAGACTCATGAAATTCATAGTCGCCGAGGCTTTTCAGACCCCAGTCCTTGAACATCCTCGAGTGCAGGAAATATTGGCTGATAGCAGTTAATTCATTGCGCAGAACGCGATTGAGCAATTTTATGACTTTCGGGTCACCTTTCATTCAGGACTCTCCAGGATTTCGTGAAATTGGCCTTTCGGCCTGGGAAAGGAATCATTCTACAAAATGAATCTTTTTCTTGCAGGAATGAGAATCGTTCGCAGAAGAACCTGGTCAGCCTGAAGAGACGAACTGAAGTTTGACATTGGACTTTGGTGAACCCGCGTCCACCAACGCCCTGTCCATGACTTCGCGCGCCAGCTTGATACAACTGCCGCACTGGGTTCCGCAGCCGGTTCTGAAGCTCAGGTCTCGAAAACTTGTCGCTCCTTCGTCCACAGCCTGCTGGATGGCGGATTCATTGACTGCGTTGCAGATACAAATATACATGGTTGCAGCTTAATTCAAGGCCGTTAGATGAAAGTTGACCCAGATCATAAATGCAAATGAGAATTATTGTCAATTGAAGAAATCACCTGACAAAAAGGAGGCAAAATTCTCAATCGGTAATAAGGCAGGAATCCACCATGGGTTCCAGGAAAGAAAGCGCCTCGTGGTAAACCTTGCGTTTGAAGGTGACCACATTCTTCACCGGGTACCAGAAATCCACCCACTTGTAGGTGCAAAATTCCGGTTCTTCACAGAGATCGAGGCTGAAAGCAGACTCGTCACCAAGAAAGCGCAGCAGAAACCAGACCTGTTTTTGTCCAATACACAAAGGTTTGCTGTATCGCCTCTGGTATCTGCGTGGCAGGCGGTAACGAAGCCAGCCTGGGGTTGAGCCGATCACTTCGACCAATTCCGGTGGTAAACCGGTTTCTTCCCTGAGTTCACGGTACATGGCCTCAAGGGGAGTTTCGTCTGTGTTCATGCCACCCTGGGGAAACTGCCATCCGTCATTGCTGGCCCTTTGTGCCCAGAATACACGCCCTTCATCGTTCATCAGAACAATGGCAACGTTTGGTCTATAGCCGTCAGGATCAATCATACTTCTGCTTGTTTGCCCGGATTAGAGCATGTGATACTTTTGTAACCCAGATTCCGGAATGTTAATCGTTTCTTCCCCATGATGCCAACAGCACACCGCCGCCTGTTGTTCCTGGTCCTTACGCTGCTCTCCGCGGCCAGCATCCTCATTGCGTCCGCTGCGGGCTCTGTGACGATGAACTGGAGCGAATGGTTTGCGGCCATCAGCAATTCTTCGTCGGAACAGGGCGAATTACTCTGGCGCCTAAGGTTGCCAAGGGCCGCAGCTGCCTGGACCGTTGGCGCACTCCTTTCGCTCTCTGGATGCCTGATGCAGGTGCTCCTGCGTAATCCGCTCGCCGACCCTTACATCCTCGGTGTCTCCGGCGGCGCCTCGTTTGCTGCATTGTTCGGCATGACCCTTGGTGTTGCGGCGGGCGTCATCCCGGCTCTTGCCTGGGCGGGGGCGATGGCATCGATATTGATTGTATTCAGCCTGGCTCGCGGCGAAGGTCCCTGGAGCGGCACGCGCCTGTTGTTGACAGGCGTCGTTACGGCCTCCGGCTGGGCGGCGCTTATCAGCCTGCTGCTGACACTCGGCCCGGACAGCAGCTTGCGTGGAATGCTGTTCTGGCTCATCGGTGATCTGAGCTATGCCAAACTTCCTTACTGGGCGCTGGCTATCCTGGTACTGGTTTTCCTCGCCTGCCTCGGGATGGCGAGAAGCCTTAATGTATTGGCCATGGGTGAAACCACGGCCCGCTTGCTGGGTGAACCAACCCGCAAATTACTTTGGTTTGTTTACCTGCTGGCTTCGATTCTCACGGCAACGGCGGTATCCATTGCCGGTAACATCGGTTTTGTAGGATTAATCGTACCGCACCTGATGCGCCTTTTAGTCGGTTCGGATCACCGTATCCTGCTGCCCGCCGCTGCCATGTTCGGAGGCCTTTTCCTGGTCTTTTCCGACACGCTCGCACGAACGATTCTGGCGCCAAGACAGTTGCCCGTTGGCGTAGTCACTGCCCTGTTGGGCGTTCCTCTGTTTCTCCTCTTGCTCAATCGGGCCAGGGTCAAGCAATGAGCGTCCTTGAGTGTTCAAAAGTAAACGTAAGAATAGCCGGCATCCAGGTAGCCCGTGAGTTGGATCTAAAAATCCAGCCAGGCCAGTTCTGGGGGTTGCTGGGTCCCAATGGCATTGGCAAGACAACCTTGCTCAAGTGCCTGGCCGGCCTGGACCAGCCTGCTACCGGACAGGTTCTTTTCGAATCCCGCAATATCAATGAATTACCGCGCAAATTGCTCGCTCGACACATCGGCATGCTGCAGCAACACACGGTATATGTTTTCGATAGCAGCGTATTGCAGACGGCGCTGACCGGGAGGCATCCGCACCTGGCGTACTGGGAACGGGAAGGAGCAGAGGATTTGGAAAAAGCCCGCGCAGCACTTGATGCAGTTGGCTTGAATGACTTTCAGGCGCGGAGCGTTACAGGCTTGTCCGGAGGTGAAGCAAGGCGGCTCGCTTTTGCTGCCCTGTTAGTGCAGCAACCGGAAATCATGTTGCTGGACGAACCCACCAACCACCTGGACCTCAAACACCAGGTGAAGATCATGGGAATGATCCAGTCACACACCCGTAGCGGCCGGCATTCCGCTTTTGCTGCGCTGCACGACATCAACCTGGCGGCAAGCTATTGCAGTCACGTAGTCATGCTGTTTGGAGAAGGAAACTGGTGTGCCGGACCCACCAGCGAAATGTTGGACGAAACGAGCCTGGAAAAACTATACCACTGCACTGTTGAACGCCTTGAGGGCCCTAACGGCCCACGCTTTCATCCGGCCCCAGGTTAGTTCTCATCCGTGAATAAAGCTTGCCCAGTCTCCAGGCGGCTGCGCCCCAGACGACCATGATGGGCACGTAGATCCAGGCGATGTGTGCGATCGACAGGCCCGCCGAAATCAGGCCCTTGAAAATCCAGCTGGCTGTCACGTCACTACCGCGGTAAACCGCCGTGTCGATGAAATTCTTGCTCTTGTACTTGGTTTCCCGGTCTACGACCGTGAACAACATTTCCTTGGTCGGACCCAGAACTCCATAGTTCAATGACCGCTGCGCCACCTGGATGGCAGCGAACAGTACTATGCCCAGCGAGCTGCCCAGAATGATGAAACCCCCAGCCAGCAACGATGGTATCAACACCAGGGTATTCGGCATGCCAAGGTAGCGCACCAGGCGTGAAGTAATAAAAAACTGAAACAGGAACGCCAACACCTGGACGATCTGGTCGACATGGCTGAAAAACGTCGTACGCTCATCGAACCCGGTAATCTGTTCGCTCACCAGCACGGCCAGCCCATTGAACAGGAAAGTGGAGGTCAGATTGTGCAGCAACATCAGCAGGCAGGCGTAAAGCAGGTATTCGGAACGGAATACCTGGACTGCACCTTCCCAGACACTTCCGCCAATCACCTTGGTATGCCGGTTCTCACGATCTTTTCGCGTATGTCTTCCCAGGAAAATCGCCAGGCAGGTCGCCAGCACCAGAGCCACCGCCGCGGTCAACATGACCCCCGTGGCACCATACGCTATTACAATTCCCTTGGTGGCTGAGGGTGCAATGATCGCACCGATACTGCCGCCGGCCATTATGAATCCAAACAGTCTCTGGGCCTGGCCCGGCCGAAAGATATCCGCCATGAAACTCCAGAAAATTGAAACCACGAAAAGGTTGAACACACTCAGCCAGATGTAGAACGCCCGTTGTATCCAGGGCGGGGTTGCATCCCCTTCAAAGCCCACTGCAAACAAAACAAGGTGAGATATGAAAAACAGGTAGATAGCCGGTATGAACTGCCCGCGCCGGAACCTGGACACGAGAAAACCGAACAACGGCACGATGGCGAGCATCGCGAGGAAGGTGCCGGTATAAAGCCAGTGAAGGATCTCGCTGTTATTTGCCGCAACGGCACCCCGCAAAGGCCGAAGCATGAAATAGCCGCCGAGAAGAAAGAAAAAATACAGGAACGCAATTGCAAGCCTCGGCCATTCGCCGCGCTCGACCTGCACCAGCCGCTCGAGAAAATTGCCGCGTTCTGCGCCGTCAGCGACTGGCTGCATCAACCGTCCATGATACTGACCGCCTGTCCGGGTTGCAGACGTTCGTTCCCCCTGATCACCACCATATCTCCGGGCGCGACAGCCCCCATCACTTCGATGCGGTCACCCTGGCCCACGCCAACGGTAACCTGTACCTGTTGGGCCTCGTTGTTCGCATCGACGATGAATACACTCTGTCCCTCAGGACGGAGAACCAGCGCATCCCTCGGCACAGTCAAGACCTCGCGTGAATCCGAAGTGGGAATGGAAATTCGCACTGTCTGACCGATGGGAAAAGAGTTGCCATCGAGGTCAAGGCGAAGTTCAAACTGGTGGGTGTTTTCATCGCCAACCGCCACGACGGTACGGACCAGGCCCACGGCCTCCCGGGCCTCGGTTCGAAGATAAAGTGACTGGCCGGTGCGGACAAAGTTGAAATAGTCGAGCGGCGCCCTGGCGATGACTTCCAGGCTGTCCGGGTTGACCAGCCGCACGATTATGGAACCTTCTTCCACCCGCTCCCCGGGGGTCATCAACCGTTCTGCGACGATACCATCAAAAGGGGCGACGACGCGGGTCCGGTCAAGCTGATCTTTATTTTGTTCCAACCGGGACCGCGCAACAGCAAGATCACCACGGGCAACGTCCCTGTCGGATATTGTCTGGTCCAACTGGGTGGCTGCAGCGAGGTTTGATTCTGCCAGTTGTGCGAATCGCTTTTTCTCGTTTTCGAGAAAGCGCAACCTGGCTTCGGCCCTCGCGACCTGGGCCGTCAACTCACCGTTGAGCAAACGCAGCGAGGTATCCTCAATTTCGGCGATTACCTCACCCTTGCTGACGATCGTTCCAACGTCAGCCACCGCGTCAAGCCGGCCCGTTACTTCTGCCGACAGCCTGGCGTCGTTGCGGCTGACTACGGTACCCGGAACCAGGGTTACCGACGCAATATCCTTATAGCTGGCCTCCGCTACCCTGACCAGCGCCGGACCGTCCATCTGGGCCCATACCTGCCCGGAAACTCCGCCGCAGAGGAGGACCAGTACCAATAATGTTTTTTTAGTCATTTCCATCATTCACGCAGTTTCGGGTACCAGGTTGGCCGCTGGTTTCAGGTCTTCGTTCATTCTCAACAAGCTGGGAAGCAAAATCAGGGTAAACAGTGTGCTGACCAGCATACCACCCACGATTACCGACGCCATTCCCCGGTATAACTCAGTGCCGGCTCCGGGCATCAGCATCAGTGGCAACATTCCAAAGATACTGGTGGTCGTACTCATCAAAATGGGGCGCAGTCTCAGTCGAACTGCACTTTCAACTGCATCGCGGCGGCTCATCCCTTCCCGTTCCGCATCACGAGCACGATACACAAGCAATATTGCATTATTGACCACCAGACCGAGCAGGATCACGAATCCGATCATGGTCAGCAGGTCCATTTTCTGTCCGCCGGACGCAAACGTGGCCAGGTCGACGAGTCTCAAGGCCAGAATCCCACCCACGGTTGCCATCGGTATGGTCGTGATGACCAGGAGAGAATCACGAAATGATCGGAACAGAGCCGAAATCAGCAGGTAGAGAATGACCACGGCCAGAATAAAGCTGCCGGTCATACTGGTTAACGCCTCATCAAGAGCTTCAGCGGTACCGCGGTACTTGATAATTCCTTCTGCGGGCATGTTCTCCATGATGACCGGCGTCACTTTCTCCTTGATGATATCCAGCGCATCTTCCATTGCCATGGCGGGGGGCGGAGTCACTACCAGTGTCAGAGTCCTTTTGCGATCGATACGCCGGATTTGAGATGGCCCGGCTGTACGGGTCACACGGGCAAGTTCCCCGACCGCCAGGACTTCACCGTTGGCGGTTGCTACCGGCAGAGCAGCCAGTTCTTCCGGTGAGTACCAGCCTTCAGCCCTCATGACCACGTTGAAACGGCGATTTCCATCGAAATACTCCCCAAGAAAAGCACCATCACCCATGGCTCGCACCACTGTTGCCAGATTCGAACGGCTCCAGCCGGCTTCGGCGATTTTCCTGTCGTCTGGAATCAGGCGGATTTCCGGCTCAGCCTGCTCCAGGCCGGGAACTGGCCTGACGCTGCTTCCGGGCAACGCATCCATTACAGCAAAGAAACCTGCCCTGCCCGCATCCAGAAGCGACGGGAATGATCCGGCTGACAGGTCAATCTCAATGGTGCGTCCGCCCCGGGAGCCTCCAAAAATCGGGTCCCGGCTGGCGAAACCAAAAGTGTCAGGAAAACCGGTCACGATTTCCCGGTTGAACACGGCCAGCATCGCATCTACTTCGTCGTCATTTACTGCCTCACCGCCGATAAACGTGCCCCAGCCTTTTGCACTACCGAGAAAGTAATTTCTGAGTTGAGGTTGTTTTTCACCGGAAAGGTAAGGCGCAAGCCGTTCGTCGATAACGTCAACCAGTTCAGCACCCGCGGTCTGCACCCCCATCCCGGGCGGAGTGATCAGGATCCCCATGAAGAAATTCTTTTTTCCTTCCGGCAGGTAATCGGCCGAAGGAATCAGCACCAGGGCGATCAAAACCGGCAATAGCGTCAGGAGTCCGACCCATGTCCATCGCCTTCCGCGCGTTCCGGTCCAGCTCATGATGTGATTGGTAACCCATCGCCACCAATTGCGGTGATGATCGTCTATCGCCTCCCCCTTAATCCAGTTCGCTGCCGCCGTGGGCAAGACCGTTACCGCAACGAGCAGGGAAGCGACCACTGCTGCAGAAATTGTCACGGCCAGGTCACTGAATAACTGACCGGCTTCATTTTCAAGAAAAATTACTGGCATGAAAATGGCTACCGTGGTCGCAGTCGAGGCAAGCAGGGCGCCCCAGACCTGGGTCACGCCCCGCATTGACGCTTCATTACCCTGCGTACCCGCTTCGCGTTGCCGGAAAATATTCTCCAGCACTACGATGGCGGCATCCAGTACCATCCCGGTGGCAAACGCCAGTCCGGCCAGGGAAATAATGTTCAGGGACCGCCCGGTGAAATCCAGCACCATGAATGCCATCAGCAAGCACAACGGAATGGATAACGCTACGATCACGGTCGCGCGGAATTTTCGCAGAAACCACCAGAGGACTGCGACCGCAAGCGACACGCCAAGCAACAGGTTGTTCCGCACCATTCCAACCGAAGCCGAAATGTACACTGTATCGTCAGAATCCTGTTCAATCGTAAGCCCGGCGCGTTCCAGTTCATTTGCTTTCAGTTCTGCCACTGCCGCCTTGAGATCGGCCATGACCTCGTAAACATTGACACCTGATTCAGGCATTACGTTGATTGCAATGGATGGTCCCCCGTTCTGGTGCAGAATATTGGTCGCATCCACCATGACTTTTTCGACTCGCGCGACGTCGCGCAGCTTGACGGGTTTGCCATTGCGCCACTCGAGAACCAGGTCGCCGAGGGAGTCAATTTCGTACTTGCCGCTGAAACGAAGTGTATATTCACGCCTGCCGACTTCATTCAGGCCTGCCGAGATATCTGCATTAGTACCCAACCGGGAGGCGATCCCGGTAATATCGAGGCCGATATTGGCAGCTTTGAAAGGGTCAAAGGTAATCCGGATTTCGTGCTCCCGGCCGCCAAAAGAACCAACTTGTGATACTCCGGGCACGCGTTCAAGGCGCGTAATAACGGTATCGTCAATAAAATCCTGATAGCTCTCGATGGGGGTCGTATTCCCTGGCTTGGGCATCACTGCCCACCAGGCAATAATCTTGTCGAAATTCTCTCCGCCAACCATGATGGTAGGTTCGTCAGCATCCACCGGATATCGCGGTACCTGGTTGAGACGGTTCATCACCTCGATCAGGGCGCGGTTCATGTCCGTGCCGATTACAAATTGCAGATTAATGGAGCCCCAGCCAAAGTTTGCCGTTGACTGCATTTTCAGCAGGCTTGGGATACTGCGCAGCACATCCTCCTGCGGTTCTACGATCTCCGACTCGATTTCATTCGGCGCCGAAGCCCTCCATCCTGTAGATACCGTGATTTCGGGCCGGGAGATATCCGGGGTCATCTGGATCGGCAGGCGGGTAAGGCTCAGTATCCCAAAAATAGCTATGAGAATGCAGGCCACGATGACAGCTACCGGGTTGGAGAGTGAAATTTTTGTCAGCGTCATGGTCACGATCCCGGCTTAATACCCAAGGGAACGGCAAATTATACAGCTTCTTGACTAAGGTCAGGCATCGACACTATTTGCCCCTGGATTTCATATTCAATTCTTGTCAACGGGGTTCCATCAGATATCATGCAGGAACAGCTTCAATACGCTAACGTATGGAATTTGATTACATCATCGTGGGTGCCGGCTCTGCGGGCTGTGTCCTGGCCAACCGACTGACCGAAAACCCGAACAATCGCGTTCTTCTGCTGGAAGCCGGCGGCAAGGACTGGCACCCGTTTATCCACATGCCGGCCGGGCTTGCCAAGTTGATTGACATTGAACGCATCAACTGGTCATACGAAACAGAACCCGAACCGGAAATGAATGGCCGTCGAATGTATTGGCCGCGTGGTAAAGTCCTGGGCGGCTCAAGCTCCATTAACGCCATGTGCTACTGCAGGGGTCACAGAAAAGATTATGATTCCTGGGAGCAGGAGGGTGCTGCCGGATGGGCATTTGACAAAGTTCTGCCGTATTTCATCAAGTCTGAAAACCAGCAAAACGGCGCATCTGAGTTTCATGGTACCGGCGGACCCCTGAGTGTCCAGAATCTGCGCCATACCAATCCCCTGTCACAGGTATTCATAGATGCCGCCTGTCAGGCCGGACATGCGAGGACCGATGATTTCAATGGAGATCGCCAGCGCGGTTTCGATTTCTACCAGGTCACCCAGCACAACGGCAAACGCTGCAGTACCGCCGTAGCTTTCCTCAAGCCCGTGCGGGAGCGTCCAAACCTGACTGTGAAAACCCATTCCCAGGCTGAAAAAATCATCCTGGACAGAAATCGGGCCCACGGCATAATTTACCGACGCAAGGGCAAGTCCCTGACCGCAAACGCAGGACAGGTGATTCTCGCTGGCGGTGCAATCAATTCACCGCAATTACTGATGCTTGCGGGCATCGGACCGGCCGATCACCTGAAATCACTGAACATAGATGTACATCTTGACCTCCCGGGTGTCGGCCGGAACCTGCAGGATCATCTCGATATCTGCACGCTGGCACATTGCAAGCAGCCCATCACCTATGACCAGGTTAACGATATAGCCGTGGGCTTACGCTATATTTTCGGCAAGAAGGGCCCCGGCAGTTCCAATGTCGCAGAAGCAGGCGGATTCATTGTCAGCCGTCACGCGACTGACGACCGTCCGGATATTCAAATGCATTTTGTACCGGCCTTCCTGGATGACCATGGCAGAAATATTTTGCCCGGGCACGGAATGACGATCCACGCCTGTGCCCTGAGGCCCGAAAGCAAAGGCGAACTGACTTTGAAGTCAGCAGACCCATTGCAGCCACCGGCGCTTCAGCCCCGTTACATGAGTACCGAATATGACCGGAAGGTGATGTTGGAATGTGTCAGGCTTGCGCGGGAAATATTTGCCCAGGAGGCCTTTCAGCCGTATGCCGGCGAAGAACTGTATCCCGGCTCAGACGCGCAATCTGACGACTCGGTTTTCGAGTTTATCCGGCAAAAGGCGGAAAGCATCTATCATCCCGTCGGAACGTGCAAAATGGGCACTGATCAGATGGCCGTGGTCGACCCGTCGCTGAAGGTCAGGGGAATCCAGGGTTTGTCAGTTGTGGATGCTTCAGTAATGCCTTCACTGGTCTCTGGCAACACCAATGCCCCGACCATCATGATTGCGGAGAAATTTGCCGCGGAGCAGTAAGCAAGGGCAGAGGAACATGTATCAGTTCACTGCTAACCCGCAGCAATTCCATTTCCGTTGCGGCCAGGCGCCCGTCATGCAACACGACGCCGACCATGGCCCTGACGAGTTTCTCTTTCTCCGCGGACTTCAAGCGATCGAGTTTCGGCAGGGCGGAATCCAGCACGGCTCTCCAGTCATCGGCGTCAGGCATCGGCGTGTCCGGCTTCAAGTCAATGTCTTGCAGGCTGGAAGCAAAAGCCGCTGCTGCCTCGCCCGGGACTGATGATCCATGGCGCGCCAGCACCGCCAGCAGCGCGAGTGCTTCCGTACGGCAGTCACTTAACGCCTTATTGCCAGCCACACGGACACGGTGCGGATTGTGCGATTCCCACAGGTGCATTGAAATCACCCGGGACAGCAGGTATTCGAACACATCGACCCGGCCGTCCGCATCGATCATTGCCTTGACCGTCTCGAGAACCCGGGTGACGAAGTCTGGCGGGCGTCGTTTCAGCGCCGGAAAGGCGATTTCGAGTAAGGGTAAATGTTGTTCGGGGGAAGGTAAGCCGCCAGCCTTGAGCAGTGTTCTTACCTGGGCTTCACTGTCGCCTCCCATTATGCGGGCCACGGCCAACATTTGTTGTTCGCGTATCTCCGGGTTACTGTCCAGCAGAGAATAGAACAGCACTTCCGGCGCCCACTCCGTGGAATGGGCTGCGTGGGAAATATTTGCCGGAAGGGAAGCGGCAATCGCGGCTGCCATCAGCATTCGATCCCAATCAGGTTTCCCTATCCCGTCAATTATTCCTGCAGCGTCGAATAATCCGGGCTTGCGGGTGCTGGTTTCTTTTTGCGCCCGGTTTTCTTCCCTGCTTGCTCTCAACTGATCGCGCTGGATCCTGGCGGCGAGTCTTTCGAGTTCCTCCGGCTGAAATCCCGGGTCAACACGGCTGATGCGTTCCTTCAGCGGCGGGTGCGTGGAAAACAACATCATTTTGCGCCCGTCGCCGAACAGCATGTGGCTGATCTCCTCGGTGTCGGCATCCAGGTAGGAAGCTTCACTGTAAACGGCGATTTTCTTCAACGCCCCGCTGATACCGCCCGGGTCGCGCGTAAACTGGACAGCAGAAGCATCCGCCAGGTATTCCCGCTGGCGGGAAACCGCCGCCTTGATCCACCGGCCAAAAAATAACCCCACGTAACCCACAGCCATTAAGCCAAACGCGAGCAGCAGCACGACTGCTCCATTCTTGTCCCGTGAGCGTCCAGCCAGATGAGAATGGATCAGCACCCGGCGCCCAATCAGGGCCAGCAGCAGGATGCCGAACAAGGTCCCCATCAGTCGTATGTTGATGCGCATGTCGCCATTCAGGATGTGGCTGAACTCGTGGGCAATAACACCCTGCAGTTCATTCCTGTTGAGCTTTTCAAGGGCGCCCCGGGTCACTGCAACTGCAGCGTCAGCGGGCGTAAAGCCCGCGGCGAAGGCGTTGATGCCGGATTCCTGCTCGAGTACGTAGATCTCCGGCACCGGGACGCCGGAGGCCAGCGCTATCTCTTCAACCACATTTCGCAAACGTCGCCTGTTGGCATCCCGCGTATCCGACTCGACCAGGGTGCCACCCAATTGCCGGGCGACCTGGCCTCCGCCGGAACGCAGACTGGCGGTCTTGAACAGGCTGGCCAGTCCTATGACTGCGATAGCTGCAATGGCGCCGCCTATCAACAGGTGCAGGTTTGCGCTGAATGTATCCGCTATCGTAAGAGGGACTTCACCGGGTTCATAGCCTGTGACTCCAACCGCAACCAACAGGATCAGATCAATCGCTGCGACGATCGCCAGCACGGCCAGGACAAAGGCGGCAATCAGCCAACGGGTCTGCTTTCGCGCCCGGTCCTGGTGTTCAAAAAAGTTCATTCGAGACTAGAAGCTGACCTTGGGAACTTCACGTTTGGCCTGGTCTTCAATTTCGAGCAATTCAGCCGGCCTGAAGGCGAACCATCCGGCGAAAAAGTTATTCGGGAAGGATTCACGCAGGGTGTTGTAGTCCATGACCGAGTCGTTATAAGCCTGACGGGCAAAAGCGACCTTGTTTTCGGTGGTGGTCAGCTCTTCGGAAAGCTGCATCATGTTCTGATTGGCTTTCAGGTCGGGGTAAGCCTCGGACAATGCAAACAGCCGGCCCAGCGCTCCTGAAAGACCCTGCTCAGCTTCCGCCAGTTTCTTCATAGCCTCCGGGTTGGACGGGTCCGCCGCAGCGGCTTTCAGGCCAGTGACCGCGGTATTCCGCGCGTTAATTACCGCTTCGAGTGTTTCGCGCTCATGCTTAATGTAACCCTTGGCTGTTTCCACCAGGTTGGGAATAAGGTCGTGACGGCGGGTCAGTTGCACATCGATCTGGGCGAATGCGTTCTTGAACCGGTTGCGCCCGGCAACCAGGCGGTTGTAAATAGTAATGGCGAACAGAACAGCGCCAACCAGAATAATCAGGACAGTCCAACCCATAGTCATTCTCCCAGGTGAGTATTAAGGAAAAGTGTAGCAAATCCTGTGCAAGCAGCGAGGGTGAAGTAAGTAATGCCACTGGATTCGCCCTTAAAACCGGTTCCCGCCTATCTTTTCCCCTGCGCTATCTCTTTTTCAATTCTTGCCCAGGAATCGCGCAAGGTGACAATACGATTCAGAACCGGTTTACCTGGTTTTGAATCAACATTGTCGTGGCAGAAATAACCCGTACGCTCAAATTGATAAAAATCACCCGCTGTTCCTTCGGCCACGGCTGGTTCCACGATCGCATTGCAAATTACATCAAGGGAATGGGGGTTGAGAAACTCACGGTAATCCCGCCCCTTCTCCCCCAGCGGATTGGGCACGGTGAACAGGCGGTCGCACAGGCGTATTTCGACGGGCTTGCCGTGAACGGCGGAAACCCAGTGAATCGTGCCTTTGACTTTCCGTGATGCGCCCGGCATGCCTGACCGCGTTTCGGGGTCGAAGGTGCAACGCAGCTCCTCGACCTCGCCCTGGTCGTTCTTGATCACTTCATTGCACTGCACGATAAAGGCATTGCGCAAGCGCACTTCCCCACCCGGTTTCAGGCGGAAATATTTACCGGGCGGGTTTTCCATGAAGTCTTCCCGCTCGATCCAGATTTCACGCGTGAGAGCCACCTGGCGCGTTCCCATCTCTTCGTTCTGGGGGTGGACCGGCGCGTCCAGCCACTCCGTTTCACCTTCAGGATAATTGGTCAGGACCACTTTCAGTGGATCAAGCACGGCCATCGTGCGGGGAGCCCTTACGTTCAGATCATTTCGAACAGCGTTTTCCAGTACGCTCATGGAAATGATGCTGTCCGCCTTGGATATGCCCATATCAGCCCAGAACGCCCGTATGGCTTCCGGAGTAAACCCGCGGCGCCGAAGACCTGCGAGCGTTGGCATCCGGGGGTCGTCCCATCCGCTGACCCGCCCATCTTCGACCAGTTCCCGCAGACGCCGCTTGCTCATCACCGTGTAATCCAGGTTTCCCCGCGAAAATTCAATCTGGCGCGGCATACTGGGGGCCGGGATATTTTCCAGGAACCATTCGTAGAGTGGGCGATGGTCTTCAAATTCCAGTGTGCAAAGCGAGTGCGTGATGCCCTCTATGGCGTCTGAAATACCGTGCGCCCAATCGTACATCGGGTAAATATGCCATTCGTTGCCGGTGCGATGGTGCGATGCGTTGCGTATCCGGTAAACCACTGGATCCCGCATATTGATATTGGGTGACGCCATATCGATCTTTGCCCGCAGCGCCAGGGTTCCGTCCTCGAATTCACCAGCTTTCATGCGCTTGAACAGGTCCAGGCTTTCCTCTGCCGGGCGGTCGCGAAATGGGCTATTTTGCCCGGGCTCGGTCAGGGTTCCCCGGTATGCGCGAATTTCTTCAGCCGTCAATTCCTCAATATAAGCCTTCCCTGTCCTGATCAGGTGCACGGCGTAATCGTAAAGTTGCTGAAAATAATCCGAGGCGTGAAAAAGGCCATCCCACTCGAACCCCAGCCAGCGTACATCCTCCATGATCGCCAACATGAAATCTTCATTTTCCTTCAGGGGATTGGTGTCATCGAAACGCAAATTGGTCCTGCCGCCAAATTCTGCAGCCACTCCGAAATTCAGGCATATCGATTTCGCGTGGCCGATGTGCAAGTGACCGTTAGGTTCCGGCGGAAACCGGGTGACAATCTGGTCGTGCTTGCCGGTCTCCAGGTCCCTGATGATGATATTTCGGATGAAATTGGTGGGCGTCGTTACGCTGTCGCTGCTCATTTCAATGTTCCTGGTAACCTGCGGCCTTGGAAAGCGTTGAATTCTACCGTAATCAACCGGTGAACGGCCATGGCCAGAAAAATATTCCCTGTTGACTATACTTAATAAGTTAAGCCTGCCGCCCTCATTTCGCAGGCCAGACATAACCGGGATATCACAGAGGAGAAACCCTAAAATGAAAAAGACATCAATTCTCACCATACTTCTGGCCATGACGTGCCTTTTCTGGCTGTTGCCCGTCCAGGCGGAGGAAAACGACGGTGTTGCGACCACTGTTTTGATCACTCCGAAAGCCGGACATGAGAAAGACCTGGTCGCCGCCATCATTGAATACCATCATTTTGTCGCCCAGTTCGAAGGCCATTTCAAGTACACGTGGTTCGAAATTGAAACCGGCCCGGACACCGGCAAATATGCAGCGCGCTCGGGCAATCACAACTGGGCGGACTTCGATGCAGAGTACGACTGGCAAAAAGAGGCGGGGGAGATGTTTTCCAATAATGTCGCACCGCACATTCAAGACACCCAGATCTTAATGACCGAAGAAATGAGCGATTTCATGCATTGGCCGGAGAATTTTGATGGGTACACACACTTCAACGTCCAGGACTGGTTTGTCAAGAATGGCCAGTACGCTGCATTCCGTAAAGGCCTGAAGAAAATCGTCGAAACCCTCAAGGCCGGCAACTTTCCCGGGTATTTCGGATTCTATTCCGTCGCCTCCGGTGGTTACGGCGGACAAATCAGGCTGGTAACAGGCCACAAGGGCTGGTCCGATATGACCGACAGGGATCCCTCATTCTTCGACCTGATGAGTAAAGAGCTTGGTGGTGAAGAGCAATTCAACGCCTTCATGAGTGAATGGGGAGACACGTACAAATCAGGCAAGAACTGGACAGTCAGCCGGATGGCGGAAGCCAGCGACTACGGAAACTGAACCGGGCAACTTTTGCTCAATACGCGTACCCCGGCCCCTGCCGGGGTATTTTCAGGAAGACCGGTCAGGCATCAATCACCCTGAAACTGCTACACTTTATTTCGGGCAGATAACCGGTTTATCACCATCACCAGGATAAACCCGGTCACCGTGAACAGCACTGATAGCATAACCGTGCTATTGAATACATCGGGCCAAACCGGGCTGGACCCCACCAGCTTTTCCTTGCCTCTAACCGTCTCGAAAATCCGTTCCTGAAACGGCCAGATCATCCACAGGGAGCCGATCAGGATCCCTTTGATCACCAGCAATGTGGCTTGATGAAAGCGCTGCAACAACCACACGATGGTGCGGGAAAACACGACCAGGCCGGTCAGAGCGCCAGCGCCAAATGCCAGGATAACCACCGTATTGAACTCACCAAGTGCGTTAATGATATAAGCATATTTGCCCAGTATAAGCAGAATGAAGGAGCCGGAAATTCCGGGCAGCAACATTGCGCTGATCGCCACAAATCCGCACAGGAAAATGAACCACGTGGCCGTCGGAGTCTCAACCGGCACGAGGTTTACAATAGTCAAACCAAGCAGCACGCCCGCGATGGTAATCATGATCTCCCTGGGCCCATATTTTTCCACTTCGCCCATCAGGATGATGATCGACGCCACAATGAGCCCAAAAAACAGGCCGTAGATAATTTCGGGCTGAGTGATGATCAGCGTTGGCAGGGGAACAATCCTTGTGAAGAATAGCAGGGCCAGAACAATACCTGCCGCGAGGGGGGTCAGGAAAAGAAGATCGTTTCTGGCAAAGGCCTCGGCCAATCGGAGGTGAACGAAGCTCTTCAGCCAGGCCCGGTCAAATGAACCAATTGCTCTCAGTAACCGTTCGTAAATACCCAGAATCAACGCCATCGTACCGCCGCTGACCCCGGGAATGATATCAGCGCTTCCCATGCAGAACCCCTTGAGCAGGTGGCCCGGCATTTGCTTAAACCCCGAACCCGTATTTTTCGGGTCGACGTCCAAAAACTCCGTTAGTCTTTGAGCCTTTGAACCAAGGAGGCTAACGAGTCGTTTTTTACTACTGGATGAAGGATTGCGCATTATGTTTGTACTTTTATCATGTCAGCGTGTGTTGGACGAGATTATATTGAACGATCAGGACGCAAAAAAAAGCCCCGGAATGATCCGGGGCTTGAATGCGCATCGCCTAGGCATAGAAGTGTGGGGACTGCCTGTTTAGAGGGGCGACGCGCTAGGCACAGTCAACTTACAACCCTAGCTTAATGATTTGATGTTAAAAAACTGTCAACAGATTGTTTTGATATTGTGATAAATGGAAAAAAACACAAACGCCCTTGTCAGGCCACCCGTTGACGCACTTTTTTCAGGTGTACCAGGAGAATTGAGATCGCTGCCGGGGTCATCCCCGGAATCCTGGAAGCCTGCCCTACCGTATCCGGCTGGACTCTTTCCAGCTTTTCCCTGACTTCGGAAGAAAGGCCTCTTACGACCGAATAGTCAAAATTACTGCCTATCTCCAAACCCTCGTGCCGCAGGCGACGTTCGATGTCCTCGTTCTGCCGGTCGAGGTATCCGGCATATCTCACCTGGATCTCAACCTGCTCGGCAATCGCGGTATCAGGCACACCCGGCCCAATGCCTTCCACGGAAACCAGCTTCGCATAGTCGATTTCCGGCCGTTTCATCAGATCCAGCGCCCTGCTTTCCTTGCTCACCGAAATATTGTGGGCCAGCTCCAGCGCACGGGCCACTTCGTTACCCGGAGCCACCCAGATATCATGCAGGCGCTGGCGCTCGATCTCGATGCTGTCACGCTTGAGACAATATGCCGTCCACCGGGCGTCCGGAACCAGACCAAGCTCCCGGCCTTTTTCAGTCAGGCGCAGGTCTGCATTGTCTTCCCGCAATTGCAATCGGTATTCCGCCCGGCTGGTAAACATACGATAAGGCTCGACCGTCCCCTGGGTAACCAGGTCGTCGATCATCACTCCCATGTATGCCTCGTCACGTCGCGGTGTCCAGGGCTCCTCAGTGCGGGTCAGCCTCGCTGCGTTGATGCCTGCGACCAGACCCTGCGCCGCCGCTTCCTCGTAACCGGTTGTTCCATTGATCTGGCCCGCAAAGAACAGGCCAGGAACATGCTTGGTCTCCAGGCTGCCGTGCAATTCCCTGGGATCGAAAAAGTCATATTCGATGGCGTAACCGGGGCGGGTGATATGCGCGTTTTCGAAACCTCGAATAGTGCGCACAAAGTCCAGCTGCACGTCAAACGGCAGGCTGGTCGAGATCCCGTTAGGATAAAGCTCCCGGGTATGCAGGCCTTCAGGCTCGACGAATATCTGGTGCTTTTCGCGATCAGCGAAACGGACCACCTTGTCTTCGATGGAAGGACAGTACCGGGGACCGACGCCCTCGATGACACCCGAATACATCGGCGAACGATGCAGGCCTTTGCGAATAATGTCGTGCGTGTGTTCCGACGTGTAGGTTATCCAGCAACAAACCTGCTCAGGGTGGTCTTCCCTGGCGCCAATGTAGGAAAAGACCGGTGTCGGAACATCACCCGGCTGTTCCTGCATCACATTGAAATCGACCGTCTTGCCGTCAATGCGGGGCGGTGTGCCGGTTTTCAGCCGGGCGACGGTAAACGGCATTTCCCGCAAACGCGCTGCCAGCACGTTGGATGGCGGGTCACCGGCCCGGCCTCCGGCAAACTGTTCTTCACCGATGTGTATCTTGCCGCCCAGAAAAGTGCCGGTGGTCAGGACAACAGCCGTCGAAAAAAACTCCAGCCCCGTAGCCGTCCGGCAACCGGTTATGCGCCCGCCCTCCAATAACAGGTCATCCACCGGCGCCTGGAAAACAGATAGACATTCCTGTTGTTCGACACTCTTCCGGATAAAAGCGCGGTACAGGTTGCGGTCGCACTGTGCGCGCGTGGCTCGAACCGCCGGCCCTTTGCTTGAATTCAGGGTTCTCAGCTGAATGCCAGCCGCGTCCGCCGCGCGGGCCATGACGCCGCCCATCGCGTCGATTTCCTTGACCAGGTGTCCCTTGCCGATGCCGCCGATGGCCGGATTGCAACTCATCTGGCCAATGGTTTCGATGCTGTGGGTGAGCAACAGCGTTTCCGCCCCGCTCCGCGCCGAGGCGAGCGCGGCCTCGGTGCCGGCATGGCCGCCACCGATCACGATCACATCAAACATCCGGGAATACTGCATCGTTATCCAGGCCTTTTTTCAGGAACCGTGTATTGTACTGAAATTCAAGAAGAAACGGCATAAATGTTATCCCTTGATAATGAAGACCAACCGGCCTCTGAAAGCAGATAGAATGTTCAACGGTCCCCGTATCCATGGAGAAAATTCAATGACGGGTAAGATTTACGAGTTACAGGGCTATGCAATCGTGCTCGACAAAGTGATTTTTCTCACGCGGGTCTTTGCTGCTGAAGAAGCCGAGGGATTCCAGTTCAATATCCGCTTTGGCGGCGATTTGAGACTGTCTCCAAAATTCGCGACCCGGCATGAGGCGGATTTGCAACGCAGCCTCTTGGTCAAGGCGCTGAATGAATCTCTTTAACGCTTCAATCCTGGGCCAGGCTGGCGTTTCATGTCCGGATAGGGAGATGGTCCATTAGGTACATGACGAAGAGACCGTTTTTTCCATTCCAATTGCGTTGCTAATGATTTCAGAAACGTCGGAGGATATGCCTTTGAATGATGCCATTCTTTTCAACTCAGCACCCATCAGTTTGCGGCGGCGATCATCGAACCGGGTCCAGGAATTGAAGGCCCCCGACATGCGGGCGGCAATCTGGGGGTTGAGCGAATCCAGGGCGATAATCTGGTCGGCTACGAAGCGATATCCTGAACCATCAGCTGTATGGAAACCCGTAGGGTTCATCATCGCGAATACACCGATCAGGGAGCGCACCTTGTTCGGGTTTGCCAGGCTGAATCCCGTATGGCGAGACAGGGAATGAACCCTTTCTACCGCTCTTTTACCCGGGATTGCGGCCTGGATAGCAAACCACTTGTCCATCACCAGGGCATCGTCGCGCCACTGGTCTTCGAATGCCTGCAATGCAGCATCCGCTTCAGGAACCTCCGCCCAGACCATGCCCTGCAGCGCAGCCAGTGTATCGGTCATGTTGTCACTGGACGCAAGCTGCGACTGCGCCAGGTTAGCGCCGCAATCTGTCTCGAGCAGGAATGAGAGGCACACATTGCGCAAACTGCGGCGCGCCATCGCTTCCGGGTTTTTTGAATACGGACTGTTGCTGCTCGTTGAAACGTACCGGTCCGAAAAGGACTTCAATAATGTTTCAGCCAAGCCCGACTTAACGAATTTTCGGGCCGCGTGGATGCCATCGACATCCACTACCGGCATTTGTTCCGCCAGGTAATCTTCTCCGGGCAGCGTCAAAGCCTCGGCTACCAGGGCCGGATCCGAATCCGTGTCGTCAA
>JAHEFT010000023.1:23972-30568 GCA_024640025.1 Chromatiales bacterium | reverse complement strand
CAGGCTGACAGGTAAAGCTCTGCCGTGGCCAGGTCCTGCATCGCGTGACCCTGTAGTTCCGGGGTGTACTCGATGATGTCGCTGCTGCGCAGGGCGACTCTCCATGGCTCAAAGCCCAGCTTCCTCAACTCCTGTTCAAAGTCGTTGACCCGGATTGGATTCAATTCGGTATACCATTGCCAGTATTCCTCCGGGCTGGCGACATGGCCCGCCCGGTCCATCCGTTGCGGCCTGGCCTTTAACACAGCTTCTTTCAAGCCAGTTTCCGGCAATTTCAGGTGGACGAAGGGGTCATCGAAAAACTCGCCCAGGTGATTACCCAGGGCCCCGTAATACAGACCGGGATGAACAAAAAACAGACCGCCGTTTTTTAGAACACGGCGGATTTCCTTCAGCGTCTGCCGATAGCCCCCGGCGATATGTTCCAGCGAGCCCCAGGACACCACCACGTCGAAATAGTTGTCGGGATAGGGAATGGCGTTGCCGTCTTCAGCCCTGAACTTCAGCCGGCTGTCATTCAGCACGTCGGGCGGCAGGTGGTTGGAAGCCACCACCTCCGAAAGCCGGTCATAGCCCCGGAACGGGTCGATCCCTACCAGCTCTTCCGGCTGCATGCGCAGAAAAATTCCCAGATCAATGATGCCGTCGCCACAACCCACATCCAGGATGCGTCCTTTAAGCGCCGGGTGTTTCTTTAAGAGGTAGTCGGTGACCACCAGTGCGGCGTGATCAAAATGCCGGTAGAACCAGTCTTCATGGCCGCGATTCCAGCCGAGTTTTTCGATGGCGACCGTCCCGGGCATCGATTGCAGGGACCAGGCCGGCTGGCTCAACCCGTCGCTCGGGCGGGCCGAGGGATTTGAGAAGGACGTTGAGCTCTCATTCACAACGGTCTTCTGACCCCTCATTTCCGCGAAAAAAATTAATCTCAAACGAAACTTGCCAGCGGGCAGTACCAGGTCATGCAAATGACACTGAAGGCGGTAATCGCCGCGCGGAAGCCATGCAATCGCATCAGCGGAGGCGCTGAAATCGCGACTGTAGAACAACTCACCGCTCTGCTCGGAAAGCAGCTGAATCTGGATATCCGGATTAAACAGGATGGCGGCGTCCAGCTTCAGGTTGGCGCTTATCCTTGGGGTTTCACCCGGGAAAAGATCGAGATCTTCTATTTGCATGAAATACCGGACCGTTTGGTAACCTGACAATCATACCCAGTCCTTCAGTTGACATCATCAGATTGCTATGGTCGAATGCCGGAAAAGCAAAAAAGCCCGCGCCCATCATGGTGCGGGTTTTTTGTTTATGCTGTGGATGCGGAATGAGAATCGGTAAAGAAACCATGAAAGCAAATTCGATAAATGCCGCTACCAGGGCTTTCCGCGTAGTCGGACTGCCCGGTGACGGCATTGGCCCGGAAGTGTACGCTGCCGCCCGCCGGGTCCTGGGCGTGCTGGAACGGCGTTTCGACCTGGAAATCCGGCTTGACGAGCAACTGATTGGCGGGGCTGCGATTGACGCCACTGGCGATCCTCTCCCGCAGGAGACCATCGATGCATGCAATGATGCGGATGCCGCGCTGCTGGGGGCGGTTGGAGGGCCAAAGTGGGACGGAAACCCGGCAGAACAACGTCCGGAACTCGGCTTATTGAGAATCCGGGCTGAATTCAATCTGTTCTGCAATCTCCGGCCAATCGTCACGCACCCGGCGCTTCATTCCTTTTCACCGATCAGGCCGGAACGGCTGCAAAATGTTGACCTCATGATCGTCCGGGAACTGACCGGCGGCAGTTATTTCGGCAAAAAATGGCGGAATGACGACGAGGCGGAAGATGTCTGTCGGTACACACGCGCGGAAGTGCAACGCGTCACCCGGGCCGCCGGGCGAATTGCACAGCAGCGTGACAAATGCATCACCCTGGTCGACAAGGCCAACGTACTGGAAACTTCCCGTTTGTGGCGGGCCGTGGCACACCGCGTGATTGAAGATGAATTTCCTGACGTGCAGATTGAAAATCTGTATGTCGACGCCGCCGCCATGCACCTGCTGACCCGGCCTGCAGATTTTGACGTGATTCTGACCGAGAACCTGTTTGGAGACATCCTTTCGGACGAGGCATCGATGCTCTGCGGCTCCCTGGGCCTGCTGCCGTCCGCATCGCTGAACGACGAACGTTTCGGACTGTACGAACCGGTTCACGGCTCGGCTCCGGATATTGCCGGCCAGGGTAAAGCGAATCCATACGCCATGCTGCTGTCCCTGGCGATGATGCTCAGGTACTCCCTGGATTGTGCTGATGAAGCGGGAGCACTGGAATCCTGCATCCACAGTTGCTGGGCCGACGGAATCCTGACTACCGACTTGCATCCCGATGGATTCACCACCAGCGAGGTCACCGACAGGGTCTGCGAACGGCTTGCCGTTACAGCAGAGCAATGACCAACTCCAGCCGCTCATTGTTCGACGAGTACATGCCGCGGATCATGCAGTGCCGCCTGGATGACCTGGTGCTGGAAACACCGATTCAGGAAATGCCGGGCCTGTCAGAAAGGCTGGGTGTAAAAGTCTTGATCAAGCGGGAGGATTTGCAGCCCGTTTTCTCCTTCAAGATTCGTGGCGCCTACGCCAAGCTCCGGACGCTCACTGCAGAAGAGCGGCAGGCCGGTATCATCTGCGCCTCGGCGGGTAATCACGCCCAGGGCGTTGCGATGGCGGCCCGCCACATGGGAATTGATGCACTCGTGGTGATGCCGGCGATCACCCCCGAAATAAAGGTCAATGCGGTGGAAAAGCTGGGCGCCTCCGTCGTCATTCATGGCGACGATTTCGACAGCGCCTGTGAAAAAGCTCTGGAACTGGCCGAACAAAACGGCCGCATTTTTATTCATCCCTACGACGACCCCGATGTAATCACCGGCCAGGCCACGATCGCCCTGGAGCTGTTTCGGCAGAACCACACACCGATTGACTACCTTTTTGTCTGCATAGGCGGGGGCGGGCTTGCGTCGGGCATAGCGCTGGTCAGTAAATACCTGCACCCGGGAATCAAGCTGATCGGCGTGGAAGCCGAAGAATCCGCCTCGATGAAGGCCGCTTTCGAAGCCGGCGGCCCGGTAAATCTTGAAGCCGTGGGTCACTTTGCGGAGGGGGTTGCCGTCAGGCGTTGCGGCGACCTGACTTACCATATCTGTTCCCAACTTCTCGATGAAATCATCACGGTCGATAGCGACGAAATATGCGCCGCGATCCAGGATGTGTTTGAAGACACCCGGGCCATCGCTGAGCCCGCTGGTGTCCTGGCGATTGCCGGCCTGAAGCAGTTTTTCCTGGATCGGCCGGGCCGGGAAGGCAATGCCGCCGCGATTCTATCTGGTGCCAACGTCAATTTTGCACGTTTGCGGCATATTGCGGAACGCGCCGCCGTTGGTGAAGAGCAGGAGGCCTTACTGGGCGTTACCATTCCTGAACGGGCGGGCAGTTTCCTGGACTTCTGCGAAACGGTCGGCGCCAGGGGTATCACCGAGTTCAACTATCGCTACGCCGACAGCCCTGATGCACATATCTTCGTCGGCATCGCCCTGAGAAACGGAATAACCGAAAAGCGCGAAATCATCGCCGCACTCAGGAAGCATGGATTTCCGGTGACCGATCTTTCGGACAATGACATGGCCAGGCTACACATACGTCACATGGTCGGCGGCCGGGCCAGGGTCGCACACGAACAGATTCTCCGGTTCCATTTTCCGGAACGCCCGGGCGCCCTGCTGCAGTTCCTGCGCGGCATGGAGAGTGACTGGAATATCAGCCTGTTTCATTACCGGAACTATGGCTCTGAATATGGCCGTATCCTGATGGGCATCCAGGTGCCCGACGAAGACGCAGAATCTTTTTCTGTTTTCCTGCGCGAAACGGGTTATCACTTCACTATCGAGGCTGACAATCCCGCTTATGAAATGTTTCTCGGACCCGGCTGAGACGCCCGCTTTAAGCAGAACCCGAGAACAAGCCCTCCGGCCAGCAGACTTCACGATAGGCCGCGACGGCTCGTCCAGTCCTGTTTTTTGATGTGGCATTCGCGCCACAGACCCGAAACATATATTCCGTCAAAACGCGCCGCGATGACAGGCTCGATGGCAACAACATCATGAAAATCGGGACCTTAGCTTTCACTCGCCCGTGTGGTCTGGTGAAAAGCGGGATAAGTCCGGGTAATGCACTTGTTGTGGATTAACAACAACTGCAGAAAACCTGTAACATATTGATACTAAAGCTTTGTTTTGCCTGTTTTTTCTGCTAGCATGTCCCCCCGCGTTGAAAAGGCGAGGCTTGGTTTTGCCCCGATGCAAAAACTGTTAAAAACTTTGAGTTTGATCCTGTTGACGACTGCTTCGGCTACGCTGTCAGCCGCGCCCGTGGGCTACAGCATCAACTCTGACAGCGCGACCTCGGAGCCGGACACCCTGTACACGATCGACATGTCGAACGGGGCGGTCATATCCAAAATTGGAATCATACGTCTGCCCCCGATACCGGATCAGCCGATAGATCGGCGCCAGGATGTGGAAGGCCTGGCTTTCGCGGCAAACGGACTGCTCTATGGCATCGATGACGAACAACTGAGGTTGTTCGGCATCAATCCGGGCAGCGCTGTGATCGATACGAACCGTGACTACCTGATCACCGGTGGCGGTCTGACTCCCCGGGACAACGACTTTGGCATGACGTTTGCCTGTGACGGAGATCTCTACGTCACTTCAGTCACGAACAATGCCCTATACAGGATCGACCCCGGCAGCGGCGCGGCCAGCCTGGTCCACCCCACCAACAAATTGAATACCAAGATCAGCGCATTGGCGGCCTATGGTGAACCTGTGCGATTGTTCGGCCTGAGTAACGGAACTGCGGGAGCAGTCCCCGCTGTGCCACCCAAGCTCTATGAAATTGATACGACGACCGGCCTTGCCACGGAAATAGGGCAACTCGGCGGCAGCGTCGGGTCTTACAGTGAGGGCGGACTATCTTTTGACGACGCTGGCCAGCTTTGGGCGATCACTGACCGGAGCCTGGACTCACTGCCCAGCCAGGTCATGCGGATCAACTCCTCGACCGGCGCCGCATCGGACGTTCGCAATACCACGGAACAGGGTTTTGAGAGTCTCGCCATTGCACCTCCCCGTGGCTGCTCTACCCAGGGATCAGACAATTCCGCCGCCTTCATTGTGCAAAAACGTTTTGAAGACCAGAACAACATCACCCCGGTCAAGCTAAACATCAAGTGCAACGGCGGCGTGCCGCTCGAGAATTCCCTGATGGTTCTGCCCAACCAGGGGGACTTCGGGCAAACGGAAGTCAGGTTTGTCGTTGAGAATTTTGACGACGGGAACCTTTCCTGCGAAGTTTGGGAGGAGACCCCTGCCGGATATTCAGCTGAATACGATTGCCAGTCCGGATCCAGTTGCTCTACAAATACCGCAAGCGGACCCTGTTCATTCAGCAGCGTCGGCTTCGGCCAGGAAGATCTCTGCCTGATTCAGAACCGCGTCAATCCGGTCGGCATCACCGTGAGCAAGCAATGGGTTTACGACCGGGAGGATCGGGTTGAAGATATTATAGACGACACGGTGAAGGTCGGATTAACCTGCTCCAGCGTATTCGATGGGGACGGCGAACCCGGGGGCAGCGGCATGATGCACTGGGAATGGGAATTTGGCGGAACAAGTCCCGGCCAGATGGCTACCGTCTATCCCGACTTCTCCGGCGCCACCAGGTGCTGGACCGATGAGGCTCCAAAGACCTCCGCTGTCGAACCGGAAAGCACCTGCGTACCCCCGATTACCATTGCGCTTGGCGATACGGCCCGCAACTGCACTGTAACCAACACGATATTCTTCGAAGGCATTCCCACTCTAAATCCTTATGGCCTGGCCCTGATATCAGCGCTGATGTTGCTGACCGGGCTTATTTCCGTTCGACGGACGGGTTGATCATCCGCGCCCGGATTGCGTTAAACTTCCCATATTCTGAATCACGGAGCACAACATGGGTATTGGTGGAATCAGTATGTGGCAATTGTTGATATTGCTACTGATCGTCGTCCTGGTCTTTGGCACCAAGCGTTTGCGAAACATGGGCGGTGATCTGGGTGCAGCGGTCAAGGGTTTCCGCAAAGGCATGGAAGACGTGAAGGATGAGGGGGAAGAAAAACTGGAACCTGACCAGATAGCCTCGGAAAACCGCGCAGAAGCGGCTGCCGAAGAACCGGCCAAAAACAAGTCATCCTCCACCTAGTACAACGCAGTGTTTGACGTTGGCTTCGCGGAGATTCTGCTGCTGTCCCTCGTTGGGCTCCTGGTGCTTGGTCCCGAACGGCTGCCCCGCGTTGCCAAAACGCTTGGCGGCCTGGCGCGAAAAGCCCGGGGCAGCTGGATGAATCTCAAGCGTTCCATCGAAGCCGAAATGAGGGCCGAGGAGCTGAAGAAACCGCTCAAACACTTCGAGAAAGAAATCAAATCCACCGTTAACCAGGTCAAAACAGGCGTCGACTCCGTCCAGAAATTCGATCCTCTGAAACCGGACTCCAACCAGAAACCGGACG
>JAHEFT010000023.1:0-23872 GCA_024640025.1 Chromatiales bacterium | reverse complement strand
AAGAAACCGCTCAAACACTTCGAGAAAGAAATCAAATCCACCGTTAACCAGGTCAAAACAGGCGTCGACTCCGTCCAGAAATTCGATCCTCTGAAACCGGACTCCAACCAGAAACCGGACGCCAACCAGAAACCGGGCGGCCCCGATGACGGAAGCTAATTCCCAGGATCAGGAACTGACGTTCCTGGAACACCTCGTGGAATTGCGCAGCCGTCTGCTCAAGGCCAGCCTTTCCATACTGGTGGTCCTGCTCATCCTGCTGCCGTTTTCCCGCAAACTTTATGCGACCCTGGCAGCGCCGCTGACCTCGGTCTTGCCGGAAGGCAGCAGCATGATTGCGATCGACGTTGCTTCGCCTTTTTTGACGCCCTTCAAGCTCTCATTACTGCTGGCCCTGATCCTGTCCATTCCCGTGGTGTTATATCAACTCTGGGCATTCGTGGCGCCGGCACTCTACCGGCAAGAAAAACGCCTCGCCCGCCCCCTGCTCTATTCGGCCGTGTTTCTTTTCTATGCCGGTTGCGCCTTTGCCTATTTCGTCGTCTTTCCACTGGTTTTCGGTTTTTTCACCCGGGTGGCTCCTGAAGGCGTCACGGTCATGACCGACATCAGCAAATACCTGGACTTCGTGATGACCCTTTTCCTCGCTTTCGGCATAACTTTCGAGGTACCGGTAGCAACGATCATCCTGGTGGCTACCGGCATAACCACCATCGACAAGCTCAAGAAAATGCGCGCCTATGTCGTGGTTGGCGCCTTCGCCATGGGCATGTTGCTGACACCGCCGGATGTGATTTCGCAGACCCTGCTGGCCCTGCCCATGTGGCTATTGTTTGAAATTGGCCTGTTGATGTCCCGTATTCTGCTGCCACACCGGCGGTCGGGAAATAAAAATGAAGCCGATGGGAATTCTGGAGATCAGGCTACCAGCTGACTGTCGTCTTCCAGTGGAGGCGGTACGGATTTCTCATCACCTCCGAATATATCCCGGTAAGAACAGTACTGGATGCCAAAAAGAAGCATTTGAAAGGCCAGCATCAATATCATGATGGCTGTCATCCCGATCACGGCCAGTATGCCACCGGAAGTAGCCAGCGTAATCAGAACCGCGGTAACAATGACAACCGGGATGCTCACGGCGAACAAGCCGAGGGCCAGTACCAGAAAGGGTTTCCATTGGATGATCAGTGCTTTTATCCCCTCTCCCAGAGCAGTCCCCACCTTGCGGTTACCAAACCAGATGAGTGGAATCGTGAAATAACTGAGGGTACCGCTGATCGCAATACCCAACAGGAAGGCCATGACCATCTTGCGCAAGGAACCCGGGTCCATCTGCGTAATGGCTTCAATGTCGCCCTGCTCGACCCGTGAAATCAATTCGGGGTCAAGCAACTCTTCTGTGCCTGACAGCATCAGGGAAATACTGAGAATTCCTACAACGAATACCAC
This sequence comes from Chromatiales bacterium, assembly GCA_024640025.1. GTDB lineage: Bacteria > Pseudomonadota > Gammaproteobacteria > Xanthomonadales > SZUA-36 > JAHEFT01. The sequence continues at coordinate 22,423 of JAHEFT010000023.1, read as the reverse complement.
TAAACCCGTCAATAGAAGCCGGCCCGATGGCACACCGGAAGTCAATGGCCGGAATAGCAGGTTCAGGCCGGGGCGACCGCCGCGGCTCGCTACATCAAAAGCCTCCAGGACACCTGCACTCAGTGCCGGTACGCACAGGATGACCATTATCCCGATATAGGGCATCTGGGTCAGACCGAGGATAACCTGCATGAAAACAGCGATAAGTAGAAGCCGCCCGGACTGCCTCCGCATCAAGGCAAGGCTCTGCATCAGCCAGCCGATGCCACGGGAAAACGGCAGTTTGGGCGGGGTATGGTTTCCTGGGCTTTTCTCTGGTGTTTCCATTTTTTGTTTCCGGCCTCACCCTTTCATGTAAACGGGTGTTCAAGGCCCGCGTATTGTAATATGAATGAGCAGCAAAGGAGGCCCGGCTTGAACCAACGTCAGAATTCTTTTAGTTCCAACCCCTTGATGGACACACCGGTTTCAATGGGCGTCATCATACTTTGCACCATCGTGTTTTTTACCCGTTTTCAACCTCCTGGCCTTGCGCTGTGGCCCCTGGAAAGCGGAATTTTCACACCCTGGCAGTTAATCAGCTATGCGTTTTTGCACGGTAATTTCAACCACGTTTTTTTTAACATGTTCGCCGTGTGGATGTTCGGTACCCCGCTGGAACGTTCCTGGGGCAGTCAAAAATTTCTGAGCTACTACGGCGCCTGTGTCGTGGGCGCAGGCGTCATCCAGTTACTGGTGCAGCTTGTTGAAGGCGGCATGTACCCGACCATCGGTGCATCCGGCGGCGTTTTCGGCCTGTTACTGGCCTACGGCGTGATGTGGCCCAACAATAAAATATTCCTGATTTTTTTTCCGGTTCCCATCTCTGCCAAGTGGTTCGTATTGATTTACGGAGCCATCGAGTTGATGCTCGGCCTGACCAGGTCAATGCCGGGCATCGCCCATTTCGCCCACCTGGGCGGAATGATTTTCGGCGCCGCCCTGTTGTATAGATGGGGATGGCGGCCAGGCATGACCTGGAAGCGCTAGCCCGAAGCGGTTAATCTTCCAGAACGAAAGTAACCTTGAGGATCACCCGGTATTCCGTGATGTGACCCTGCGCATCACAGGAGGCTTTCTGACCTTCCACCCACGCGCCCCTGACATTCTTCAGGGTCTTGGCGGCGCGCTTCAAACCGCTGCGCGTGGCGTCTTCAAAGGATTCCTTGGATGAGGCAATAATTTCTGTAACCCGTGCGACTGACATTCTTTTTTCTCCCGTTGTTTTACTGATTCAGAACAACCTTAATCATAGGATGTTGTGGAATTTTAATCAAAACGGGTGGTCGTGAAGGGATTACCCACATAAAAATAAATGGCGTTTTCGTCAGTGTCGCTGTGTCCATAGGCCAGGTACACCGGACCAATCGGCGTATCGGCACCGATGAAGATGCTGCCGGAGTAGCGAAGATCGTCAAACCCCATGTTTTCACTGCGATCCCAGACATTTCCGGCTTCCAGCGTGAACCCGGCATACGCGGGGACCAGGTTGAGCTGGTTTAATCTGTGGTAATACGCCAGTGTAACCAGTGCGGCGTGCCGCCCCGTCAATTGATTCGGCACCAGGCCGGAGAGCCTGCCAAAACCGCCCAGCTGAAACCAGCGCTCTACGGGGGCCGTGTTGTCGAAGCTGTAACCACCACCATAGTTGAGCAGGAAGTTGCTCTTTCCACGCGAAACCGCAAACGCTCCGCTTGCCATGGCCTGTTTAAAGTCATATGCCGCGCCGATACCATCGGTCGCGTACCGGTAAATCAGATTGTGGCGCATGCCGCTTGTCGGAAACCACAGGTTGTCCAGGCTGTCATGCTGGTAAAGGAGGTCGATCTCTCCGATTTTTACCCTGTCGTCGATGGGGAACCAGAGATCGCCGGTAACAAGATCCGCATCGCCCCGGGCATATTCGTAATCGAGGATGATCCGGTCAGTGGTGCTCAGGTTGCGCCCAACACCAAAGTTGAGGCCAAGTGTAGTGATCTCGAATTCGGCAATGTTCGTGTCTTCCAGCCACAGGTTGTAATTCTGCCTGCGCCAGTTAACCTGCGGCTCCACAAACCAGTTGGCTTTGAAGTCGATCGGCTGGTAGAAATCAAAACTGAGTTCGTCTACTCTGCCCATTGATCCGACCACGCGAAGTTCTCCTCCCAGGCTGTTGAGGGCGTTGCGCGTGTATGCCATACCCAGAAGGAAACTAGACTGCGAGGACAAGTCGCTCGATAGTTCAAGGCCGATCTGGAGATAATTTGGACCCCAGGCGCGCGGATTAGCGTGAACGACGACCCCCTGCTCACCCTGATCATTCTCGACCATGTCGTAAGTAACGGATTCAAACAGGTCCAGGCTATAGATCCTGTCCACGCTCTTATTCAGGGCTTCAAGGTCGAGGGGCTGGCCTGTTTCAGTCGCCACCCGGGACCTTATGATTGCATCATTCAGAACCGATCCGTTGTCAATATCAATAAACTCGACAATGTAGTCTGCTGCATTAAAGCCTGCCAGCGACTTTGGCTGTATCGCGGGAACAACGGCGAGATTGAGCAAGGCATCCCGCTGCAGAAGCGCAGTGTCGTAGCCCAGCGGAACGATATCCTTTGCAGCGGAAAAATCGGCCGAACTGAAATCACCCAGGTCAGGCGCGATAAGAATGTCCTGCGGTCCAAGCGATGCGATCTGCTCATCCGCCGTCCTCCTGGTCAGGAAGTTGGTCAACTGTTCAGTAACGCTGAGGACCGAAGTCAACTGCTCCTCTGTCAGTAACGGACTGGAGATGTCCACGGCAATCACGATGTCTGCGCCCATCTCGCGAACGATGTTTACCGGCAGGTTATTCGACATGCCTCCGTCGACCAGCAAATGATTCCCGATTCTTACCGGTGCGAAAACTCCCGGAACGGACATGCTCGCCCGGACCGAATCAGGCAGGCTGCCATGAGACAGCACGACCGCACCTCCGGTTACCAGGTCGGTGGCTACCGCACGAAAAGGAATGGTGAGTTGGTCAAAATCGTGAACACTGGCGACCGGCAGAAAAAGTTTATGGAAAATCTGGTCGAGGTGCTGGCCCTGGATCGCGCCCAGCGGTAATTGAATTTTTCCCTTGTTGAATCCAACTCGGTAGGGGATCAGGAACTGTGCTTCGAGTTGCTTTTTCCGCATGGTCCTGTCCCGGCGCGCCGGGGCGTCGGTTAACCCTTTATTCCAGTCTGTTTCAATCAGGACCATCTCGATTTCTTCAGCGCTGTAGCCGGACGCATAGAGAGCGCCGATAATAGCGCCCATGCTGGTGCCGGCAATGTAGTCAACCCGGATCCCGAGTTCTTCAATCGCTTTCAGCACTCCAACGTGGGCACCGCCACGCGCACCACCGCCACTCAGGACGAGCCCTATTTTCGGGTCACTGACGTCTTCTTTTGCCGCGACAAACAGCGGCGAGAGCAGGAACACCAGAACGGCAAATACCAATATCCCAATTTTTTGCATTTTTCCTTACCAACAAGGATGGGTATTCTGTGATTATAATGTAGGCTCCCATCGGGGAGACCAGGGAATGATGCAAAACTGACCAAGGACATGAAACCTACTCAACTGTGCCGCTAGAATATGGCCATCATTAACACCAGAAGGTTCAAAAAATGAGCAATTTATATCCCGTACCGGAATCCTTTAAAGCAAAGGCCCACCTCGATCGCCAGTCATACGAGCGTGAATACCAAAAATCGGTTGATAACAATGAAGCTTTCTGGGCCGAAACCGCCAAACGCCTGGATTGGTTCAAATTCCCGACCAAGATCAAAGACGTCTCCTTTGACCGTTCAGACCTGCACATTCGCTGGTTCGAGGACGGTGTGTTAAACGCCTGCCATAACTGTGTCGACCGCCATCTGGAAACCCGCGGTGACCAGACTGCGATCATCTGGGAGGGAGACGACCCGGCCCGCGACGCCCATATCACCTACAGGCAACTGCACAAGCGTGTCTGCAGGATGGCCAATGTCCTGAAAAAGCGGGGTGTAAAAAAAGGCGACCGGGTCACGATTTACATGCCGATGATTCCGGAAGCCGCCGTTGCCATGCTGGCCTGTGCACGCATTGGTGCAGTTCACTCCATCGTATTCGGCGGTTTTTCCCCGGATGCACTGGCGGGCCGGATCGTTGACTGCGACTCAAATACGATCATCACGGCGGACCAGGGCCTGCGCGGGGGGCGCGTTGTTCCACTCAAGGCCAACATCGACGAAGCCTGTAAAAGACCCGGAGTCATGGATTGCCTCAAATCCGTTATCGTGATCCGCAACACCGGTGGTGACGTTGACTGGACGGAAGGTCGGGACTATTGGTATCACGAGGAAGAAGCCGGGGTTGGAGATGACTGCCCGGCAGAGCAAATGAATGCCGAGGACCCATTGTTCATCCTTTATACCTCGGGTTCCACGGGCAAACCCAAAGGCGTGCTGCACACAACCGGCGGTTACATGGTTTACGCCTCTTATACCCATGAAATCGTATTTGACTATCATGACGGTGACATCTACTGGTGCACCGCCGACGTTGGCTGGGTTACCGGCCACAGCTACATTGTGTACGGACCGCTGGCGAATGGCGCCATTTCACTAATGTTCGAAGGCGTACCAAATTACCCAAGCCCCAGCCGATTCTGGGAGGTATGCGATAAACACCAGGTCAATATCTGCTACACCGCTCCAACGGCTATCCGCGCGCTCATGCGCGAAGGCGAAGGGCCGGTAAAATCCACTTCGCGAAAATCCCTGCATTTGCTGGGATCGGTTGGAGAACCCATCAACCCGGAAGCCTGGGACTGGTATTACAACGTGGTCGGCGATGGACGCTGCCCGATCGTGGATACCTGGTGGCAGACAGAAACCGGCGGCATCCTGATCAGCCCGCTGCCCGGCGCAACGGACCTCAAACCAGGTTCGGCGACCCATCCATTACCAGGCGTGCTGCCCGCACTGTATGATGAAAAAGGGGTGCCCCTGGCTGAAGAAGGAGCGGAATCGGGACTGCTCGTGATCAAGGATAGCTGGCCGGGCCAGATGCGCACGGTTTATGGCGATCATCAGCGTTTCGTCGATACCTATTTTTCCACCATTCCAGGAACCTACTTCACCGGTGACGGAGCCCGTCGTGATGAAGACGGCTATTACTGGATCACCGGCCGCGTAGACGATGTACTTAATGTCTCCGGGCACCGTCTGGGTACGGCTGAAATTGAAAGCGCGCTGGTCGCCCACGAAGCCGTGGCCGAAGCTGCCGTGGTTGGGTATCCGCACGACATCAAAGGTGAAGGTATCTACGCCTATGTGACCCTGGTCAAGGGCGAGGAACCGACCGATGAGCTTCGGGCCCAACTCCGCCAATGGGTTCGAAAGGAAATCGGTCCGATCGCCACCCCCGACCTGTTGCAGTGGGCGCCGGGACTGCCGAAAACACGGTCTGGTAAAATAATGCGCCGGATTTTGCGCAAGATCGCTGCCAACGATTACAGCAACCTCGGTGACACCTCTACCCTGGCCGAACCGGAAGTTGTGAAGCAGTTGATCGAGCAAAGAATGAATCGATAATTTCCTGCTTGCCTGTATAATTTCTCTGGGCTGCCCCACTCCGGGCAGCTTCAGGGCCAACAGGAGACAGGCATGGGTATATTCGATTCCATTAAGAACGCTTTCGGCAACAAAGAACCGGAAACAGATGTCACGGTCAGTCCAAGCCAGATGCTGCGCAATGCAGGGCTGAATCCGGGCAGGCTGAAATTCGGATTCGGCCCGGAAACCATTACCGTAACCGGTGAAATCGCGAATGAAGATGAACGCCAGAAAATCCTGGATGTTCTTTCGGGCGCGCCCGGAATATCCACGGTAGCGGATAAAATGACCGTTGCCGTTCCTGCTCCCTCTTCTCCTGTTGAATTGCCGCAAGCCGGCGCAGAAGCTGGTGCCGCCGGGAACGAAGAAACGGATAGCCAAAGGACATATACCGTGCAGTCCGGTGACACCCTGTGGAAAATCTCCCAGGAAATGTACGGCGACGGTTCAAAGTACATGAAGATTTTTGAGGCCAATACGGAATTGCTGAAAAATCCGGACCAAATTTTCCCCGGACAGAAGCTGGTCATTCCCGAAACAGAAGACTGAATCGAATGCCCTGCAGGAGCAGCTAAAACCGCTCCTACAGCCTGCCGTGTTCCAGTGGACGTTCCCGATGCATCAGGAGCCATTCGGCGCCTTCATCCAGTGCTGCCTGGCCCAGCGCTTTCAGAACCTGCCGCTGGAAAGCAACGTCATCAGTATCATCCACCAGTTTCCGCGCCTTCTGAAATACGCGGCTCATGAACCCGTATTGCTTGATCAGTTCTTTTTCGGCTTTCTTGTGTGAATAGGCGTCCCAGATACCTGCTACCAGGGGCAGCACGCCCATCAGTACCAGCAGGACCTGACGTTGATCGCCGTTGCCGTCGGTACCTAAAAAGAACAACAGCAGGGCGATAACAATTCCCGACCACAGGCACAGGTTTCCCAGCCACTGGGTGCGGCGAAAACGCGCCGTGTTGTACATTTTTTTTCGCGAATAATAGGCCAGCTGGCCGCGGTCATGGGCCGGTTCGCCAATCCACTCCCCGATCACCCATTTTACCCAGGCCGGATCAGCTGTCCGGCCCCGGGTACGGCTGATGCTTGCCTGGCGCATGACGTGGCGAATCCATCCGAGATCGACATCCTGCGTCTGCAGAAAGTTTTCATAGGCAAATCCGGCCGATGAAGAATCCACGACCCCGGACAGGTTCCAGTAAAACTGCACTCGCAGACCCTCGGCCAATGCCCGGTAGTCCAGGTACTTGCGGTGCCACTCCCGGCTGCTGCCGATGAAGTGAACCGCCACACCCGCCAGGAACAACCCAAGAAACGTCAATACCATGTAACCAGGGCCGTTAAATTCCGAGTAGACCAGGAATACCAGGCCCATCAGGACTGCCAGGATATGGATAGCCCTTAAACTGCTGTTGACACGCTGCTGATAGTGGATTGCCAGGCTGTCGGCAACCTGGAACAATTGATCCGTTTGTTGCGCTCCGCTGGGAACATCCAGCACGGTGTTGTCTTCCAGCAAACTGGCGCTGCGGAATCGGAGAGCCGCCTCCTTGTCTTTCCAGTCCCGGGCGAATTGCTGCAGCCGGTCCAGTTGAAGACCGTAGGCCTCCGGAATGTCCCTGGTTCGCGCCCCATCTCCCCGGCTGCTGAACCACCATGCATCCAGTGCGGATAGTCCCTCGGCAGGCACTCCTCCCGGCCTGGCCCTTGAACAGACAATGTGATGGACGAGGTCATTCTCATTGTCAGCCAGCAGACTGGCAGGAGATAGCTGGCCTTCATAACCGTCCATCACGCCGGTGAGGTGGTAGTTCACCACCTGTGCCGTGCCGCCTACCGCATTTCCAGGCTGGCCATCCCATAGCGCCAACAGGACGTGGCAGTGATTCGATATGAACAGGCCCAGCTGAGCGTACTGGCTGTTGCGGCCAATAAAAGCCTTGCCTGATGAAAGCTCAATCACCTTTTCCGAATCTGCCAGCAAAGAACGAAATTCAGCCAGGCTGTCCGCTGATTCGAAGTCCTTTTCATAATCCGGCTGTTCCATGGGCAGGACGGCCAGGTAAGGGATTTTCAGGTCTGCAGCCACCCTTGCAACGAGGCGGTCAGCACCTTCAGCAAGGGCCGTGAGTAATTGCAACTCGAGGTCCGGATAACGGGAGGACAGGTTATTGAACAAAGTCCGCACCCGGGATTCGAGTGCGGGCTTTTCCTCTTCAACCAGATCTCGGTGCCCGGTTATCCCAATGATGAGATGCATGAATCCGGTGAGAATCTGTCGCTAGTTGTCGCCCTGGTTTTCGATTCGTGGATCCAGGTAGATTTCTTCACTGGCGTCCATGCAATTCGCCGCTGTGACTTCGTAAAAGACCGTTGCGCGGGTCCGGTTAAAATCCTTGAGCTTCATCATGCTGTCCCTCAAATCGTTTTCGCAGGTCACGAAGTTCACATAACCAGTACTGGGGTCAGCACAGAAATCGCTGGCGATTTGTGCGTCCATCGGGTTGCCAGGCGTTGGCCACTGCTTATTGCGTTCGGCAATCCGGAATTCGGTGAGCCGGTAGCCGGAGCTCTCACAGGCACCCGGCATTCTGAAATACAGGTGTGGTTTTGAACCTTGCCCGATCTCGATGCAATCAATCGGCCCACCGGCGCACTGAGAGTTGTTCCGGGTCACGACCAGGACATTTGTCCCGTTTTGGTTCTGAACTTCCAGTTCAACATTAACCGCGGCCAAAACCGAGGCTGATGAACACATTGCCATGAAAAACAGTGCAGATCGAAGCGGAATTCTTTTCGTATGATTCATCTCTTGGCTCTCCAGTTTGAGTTAACTACTTATCATTCACACAGATCGTATTGTCTGCAAGTCCGGATAAATCCAGGATCATAATAACCCCTGGACAACAGTCCAGAGGTCAGCTCCCCGGCGATTTCGAATTCCTGTTTCAGTATAGCCTCCCTGACCAGGTTTGCCTGCAACTGGCAACTCGCATCCTTTTTGTCGAACCGGCTCTCCATTCCGTCAAAGTCGGGGCTATCGAGCAGATCAACACCCCGCTGCTGCCAGTAAAGGAACCGGGCGATCAACAATTCTTCGGCAAAAGGAGCGCTGCCGTTTTCCCTCGCGACCAGGCGGCTAAGGTGATCAACCGCTTCCGACATCAAGGCCGTTGCGACGTCCCGGTTTCCCGCCCGCCAGTTCATATCGGAGTGTGCGAGGAGATAGGAAACCCAATCGATATAACGCTTCAGGTTCCCATATGACTCGGTTTCCAGCACCCGGGTCAATGGTTCTCTGACCATTTCCATCCGGGCAAGCGCTTCGTTCAGCTGGCCGGACTCGGACAGCACAATGGCTGCATAGGTTTCACGCTTAAGGTATGTGAAACGAGTATTAAGATCACTGGGATCCAAAAGCGATAATTGACCCAGAATTTCTTTAGCTCGCGTGTAATTCTCCAGAGCCAGTTCGGCCAGGCCCACCTGGAACGCCACGTTTGCAACACCGGTCATGGCGTAGGCATAAGTGCTTCTGTAGTTTGAATTTCCCGGAAACTCTTCAGCCTGTTTTTGTGCAATGGCTACGCTTTCCTGCCGTGAAATGAGAGCATTCCCAAGATCACAGGCCATTAGCTGGGTGTCAGCCAGCCAGGCCAGCGCGATGCCAAGCTGGCTCTGATACTCCGTGTTATCGGGATCCAGTTCTAAGACTTTCTTGTTCAGGTCAACGGCGGCTTTGTTATGGAAAAGCGCGCTTTCAGTATCGCTGCCTCCGCTCTTGACAATCAGAGCGGCCAGGTTACCGTGCGCATAGGATTTCTCCATCAGCCATTTAGCATTTCCGGGCTCCATTTCGACCAGTTGATTGGCGTACTCAAGGTAGGTGTTCATGGCCGCCTCGGCTTTTTCAAAGTCACCTGATTCAAGATGGACGTAACCCACCCAGAATTCCGCATTTCCCAATTCGAAAACGAAATCCGTACGTTCAGGATTACGCCGGTGCAGCTCGGCCAGGATATCCCTTGATGTGCTGAAAGCCGACAACGCCCCGGCCAGGTCACCCTGCTCCATGCCAACTTCTCCCAGTTGCCGCCAGACCTGTGCCTGCTGATTCAGGGACTCGTCGGTCAATTCTTCCGGGTTCAGTGTCTCCAGGTATTCACTGACCCGCCCCCCCATGCCTTCAAGGATGTCCAGCCGGCCTACTTCGTCCAGCTTGGTTTTGAGGTCGCCTACCATGTACCCCACCAGTTCTTCAGCGTGTTCACGCCGGTTTTCAGCTGCGGTCCGGGCGGTGACGGCGATGACCGCAAGCGCCGCCATCACGATGGCAATGACCATTGCGCAACCGGCCGAGACCATCCAAATGCGTTGCCGTCTCTGCATGTCGCGACGACGCAAAGCATCGAGCGGGATTCCGAGAATCCCCGATATGATCTTGAGTTTGGCCAGCAGCTTTCCATCCGCCCACTTCCGGGCGTCTGCGGCCAATGGTTCGCGGGAATTTCCGTCGGGATCGCTGGTGAGGGTGACGGGAAAGCACTGTCCGTCCGGAGCTTCAGATTGCGGATCACCATCGACAATGAGGGCAAAAATACGATCTTCCCGCCCCAGAGTTTGGAAATACCGTACTTCTTCGTTGACCCAAAGGGATTGAGCCGAGGCCGGGGAACAGATGACGACCATGGCTTCTGAATTCGCCAGGCACTCCTTCACCTTGGCGCTTAGATCGGATGAGGAGGAAAGATCCTCGCGATCCCGGAATACGGGGGTCAGCCGTCTGGGAATGGCGCCGAATTCACCTTGTGTTCCCACCAGCCGCCTGGGAACCCGATAACGTTCCAGCGAACGCTGCAGCCAGGCGCCCCAGTCCTTGTCCCTGTGACTGTAACTGATAAACGCCTTATAGCGAAAAGTCTCCATCGGGTAATTAAACAACAAATAGGCCGGCGGTAATACAACGCACATAAGAATGGAGCACTAGCTCATGCTCTTGCGGTCAGGAGGCGCTTCCGCTGTCGAGGTGGTGCACTGCGCATGCTTCTGACAGAATGGCCGGATGAGGCTTTGCACAATCTACCGCTCCGCTAAAAAGGCCGAGACTTATCTTTATCTCGCTGATGAACTGGATTTCACCGACCTGCCGGTTGCGCTTCAGGAGAGCTTTGGCACGCCGGCACTGGTGATGAATCTGAAACTATCGGCGGACAGAAAGCTGGCGCGAGCGGACGTTGATAAGGTATTGGAAAGCCTGGTGGAAAAGGGCTACTACCTTCAGCTTCCGCCGAAGTTACCGGTTGAAGAGGAAATCGCTCGCCGATTTTCCTGACTGCACCAGGAAATCACCGATTCTATGGCTCTTCGGTGGCGACACTGACAGACTCGATTTCCGCCGCTTCGGCGGCATCGAGAATGGTTACCAATGCCTGGGTTTCGGCATCCGGGTGCGCTGCTACGATCAAGGGTGAAGAGGGTTTTTCAGCCCTTTCCCGTTCCAGATTCGCCTGGACCGCCCGTGGTTCAAGAATCCGTCCATTGACGCTGATCACGCTGTTCTGGTCTATCCTTACAACGATAGGGCCCTGGTGGCTGGATTCCGTCGGCGGCGCTTTGGCCGGACGCGACACCTCCAGGCCTTCCTCTTTCAGGAAAGAAGTCGTGACGATAAAAAAAATGAGCATGATGAAGACAATATCCAACATCGGCGTGATGTTGATTTCCGCCTCTTCGTCAATGCCCCGCCTGCGCTTCAAAACTATTCCACGGTCACCGACTTGGCCAGGTTCCTCGGCTGATCCACGTCGGTTCCGCGCAACACGGCAACATGGTAGGCGAGCAACTGCATGGGAATCGTCAGCACGACCGGCGCCAGCAATGGCCCTCCGGTGTCCAGCTTGATGATCTGCCCGTGCCGTTCCTTCAGGCTGACAACCGCCCTGGCATCAGCGATCACGAACATTTCACCGCCCCTCGCACGAACTTCTTCAATGTTACTGATCAGTTTTTCAAGCAGGCGGTTATTGGGCGCAACGGCGATCACGGGCATGTCATGGTCGACCAGCGCCAGCGGCCCATGCTTGAGTTCTCCGGCGGGATATGCCTCGGCATGTATGTAGGAAATCTCCTTCAACTTCAGCGCGCCCTCCATTGCCACCGGGTAATAAGCGCCGCGCCCGAGGAACAGCGCGTGGTGCCTGTCCACGAACTTCTCCGCGAGCAGTTCAATCTGGCCATCCAGTTCGAGTGCGCTGCCAATCAGCCTGGGAAGGTTGTGTAATTCCCTGGTCCACCCGGCAATCAGGGCCGGGTCGATCCGGCCGGATAGTTGCGCCAGCTCCAGCACCAGCAACTGCAGGGCGACCAGTTGTGTTGTAAACGCCTTGGTCGCCGCCACACCGATCTCCGGCCCGGCACGGGTCATCAGCACGAGGTCCGCCTCCCGCACAATGGAGCTTTCCGGCACATTGCAGATCACCAGGGCCGCCAGGTAGCCCGACTTTCGGGCGTGCCTGAGCGCGGCCAGGGTATCTGCTGTTTCACCAGATTGGGAAATGGCCACGAACAGGGCCTTTTCCGGAATGACCGGGTTGCGATAGCGATACTCGCTGGCGACCTCGACCATACATGGAATGCCTGCCAATTCCTCCAGCTGATAGCGGGCGACCAGCCCCGCATGGTAACTGGTTCCGCACGCCACAATGTGAACCTGTTTTACCTGCCTGAGGATGTCGTCCGCACCCACACCGAAGATATTGGGCAGAACGTGGTCGGCACTGATTCGGCCCTCAAGCGTCGCTGCCACGGCCTCGGGTTGTTCATAAACTTCCTTTTGCATGAAATGCCGGTAGTTGCCACGCTGGATCGCGTCGGCCGCCAGATTAGCCTCTCTTACCGGACGTTCGACCTCGTGGTCATCCGAATCACGAACCTGGTAAAAGTCCGTGCTCAGCCGAGCCACGTCGCCCTCTTCGAGGTAGACAAATCGGTTGGTCACACCCAGCAAGGGATGGACGTCTGAAGCCAGGTAATGCTCCTGGAACCCAAGGCCCAGCACCAGCGGGCTTCCCGCACGCGCGCCAACGATCACCCCGGGCTCATTGGCACAAACAACAGCAATGGCATAGGCGCCCCTGATCCGCTTCACCGCTTCACGGACAGCTCCGAACAGGTCCTTGCCCTCGGATACCAGAGCGTGAACCAGGTGAACCATCACCTCCGAATCAGTTTCAGAGCTGAACTCATAGCCCCTGGTTTGGAGTTCCAGTCGCAGCTCGTCATGGTTCTCGATGATGCCGTTGTGGACCAGTGCGATGGACTCATGCGAAAGGTGGGGATGTGCATTGATGGTGTTGGGAACGCCATGAGTGGCCCATCGTGTATGGGCAATTCCGCATAACCCGGCCAGGGGTTTCGCTTCGAGCAATGCTTCGAGGTCGCGCACTTTTCCCTTGGTTCGCTGCCGGCTCAGAATGCCGTCATGTTGTATGGCGATGCCGGCGGAGTCATAGCCACGATATTCCAGGGCACGAAGCCCAGAAACCAGGATCTCGCTGACATTGCGATGGGTGGTAGCTGCTACGATACCGCACATGGTCTATTTGTCCTTGTTTTTCACCGGGCGCTTCCAGTCCGGGATGGTCGTCTGACGTGAGCGGCTTACCGTCAGCGAGTCTGCCGGCGCGTTCTTCGTCACTGTTGAACCGGCGCCGATGGTCGCGCCCCGGCCAACCGTGACCGGGGCAACCAGTTGTGTATCCGACCCGATGAAAACATCGTCTTCGATGATTGTCTGGTGCTTATTGGCGCCATCATAATTACAGGTGATGGTGCCGGCGCCCACGTTGACACGGCTGCCGATGACGGAATCACCCAGGTAACTCAGGTGACTTGCCTTGCTGCCCTCGCCCAGCCGGGCATTCTTGGTCTCCACGAAGTTCCCGACGCGGCAACCTTCCGACAATACGGTTCCGGGCCGCAGCCGCGCGAACGGGCCGATGTCGCAGGCACCCGTCGTGGTTACTCCTTCGAGCACGCTGTGGGGCTGCACCAAGGTACCGGCAGCCAGATCGCAGTTCATTAGCACACAGCCGGGCCCGATGTACACGCCGTCGCCGAGACGGTTTTCACCTTTCAGAACAACATTGATATCGATACATACATCAGAACCGGCCGTGACCTTTCCTCCAACGTCCACACGCCCGGGATCGATCAGCTGGATCCCCGCGTCCAGGAGTTCGCCAGACCTGCGTTGCCGGTACCTCTTTTCCAGTTCAGCCAATTGTCGCCGGTCGTTGGCGCCTTGCAGATCGTGAAAGTCCGGTGCGAGCACGCCCCGTACCTCTCCATTTTCCGCACGCGCCATGGCGAAGATATCGGGCAGATAGAACTCCTGTTTGCTGTTGTTGCAATCGAGGCGAGCCAGCCAGCCACGCAGTTTTGTGGAATCAGCCATGATAATTCCGGTGTTCACCTCCCGGATCTCGTGCTGATGCGGTGTGGCGTCGTGATGCTCCACGACACCGATGATGTTTCCGCCGGGATCACGCAGGATCCGGCCATAACCCGTGGGATCATCAAGCTCGATAGTCAACAGCGCCAGCGGCAGATTCTTTTCAACGATCAGGTCCGACAAAACAGTTGAGGGAATCAGGGGATGATCCCCGAGTAAAACCAGCACCATTGCTTCATCGGGAATGCCGGGCATCGCCGTCATCACCGCGTGGCCGGTGCCCCGGCGTTCGGACTGATGCACCCAGTTGACCGGGTAGCCGCTGCATGCATCCATCACCAGGTCTGCGCCACTTCCCACAACCACGTGTACCTGCTCCGGCTCCATGGAAACGGAGGTGTCCAGCAAGTGGGCCAGCATCGGCCGGCCGCCTATTGTTTGCAGCATTTTTGGCAGGCTGGACTTCATGCGGGTTCCTTCGCCGGCAGCGAGGATAATGATGTGTAGAGGCTTGCTCATTTGGTCATGTGAGTCTGCAAGGGTTATAGCCGCACAGTATAGCCCTATCCATCTGAACGCTCTAGGAACGCGCCAACCGCACAGGGTATCCGGACGGAAGGGAGCACGACTCTACTTCAGGATTGGGGCCCGAATCGATTATAGTTGCAGTTACTGAAAATAGAGGCCACCGGTGAAGTCGACTCTCGTTTTGTTATTAACCCTCCTGATCCCGCTGGCGTCGGCTGGCGAGGAACCCCGTGAATGGTCAACCAATTCGGGCCAGCTGGTTCTGCAGGATGTTCCGGATATTCCGTCTACTCTGGTCGATCGCCTTAACCAGTACCAGAGTGTCCGCGCCGCCAGCTTCCTGGATTGGACCAAAGACGGCAAGGCCATCTATATCCGGACCCGTTTCGGAGACATCAGCCAGGTACACAAAGTTGACGCCGCCGGGGGCACGAGACAACAAGTGACCTGGTTCCAGGAACCCCCGGGGCAGGTACTGCGCCGGGACAACAGCAATGAGCTGACCATCACGATGGACAGGGGGGGCGGCGAAAACGATCAGGTTTTCCTGTTTGACCCCGACCATGCCACCGCGACCCAGTTGACCAGCAGCCTGTCGCGCAACCGGATGGTGGAGTGGAGCAAAAACGGCAAAAAAATGGCTTACCAGTCGACCCGTCGCAACGGGCGCAACAATGACCTGTGGATCATGGACCCTGACCGGCCTGACCGCGCGGAGTTGCTGCTGGAAGCGCCCGACGGTACCTGGTACGGCCCTGCCGACTTCAGCAGAAATGGCCAACTACTCCTGGTTCAGCAGTACCTCAGCGTCAACGATTCACGGATATATGCCCTGAACCTGAAGAACCGGGAACTGCAACCGCTGGCCGGAGATCCTGAGCAACCGTCGGCAAATCGCGCGGTTTCGTTCGACCGGAATGGAGAAGGATTCTATTACATTACCAATACACGGGGCCGAGCTGCTGAGCTGGCCTGGAAATCACTTGACCCGGAACTGCCCGCCACTTACCTGACGGCTTCGATCCACTGGGATGTGACTGACTTCGCCCTGAGCGAAGATGGAAAGCGGGGCGCATTCACCACCAACGAAGAAGGTTTCAGCCGAGTGCATTTGCTCGATACCAAGTCCGGACGTTTCTCTTCCGTGGGCCGGCTTCCTGCAGGGATTATCTCGGATCTGAAGTTCAGCCCGGATAACCGTCAACTCGCAATGAGTCTGAATACCGCGCAATCACCCAGTGACGTCTATGTCCTGAACCTGGGCAGCTCATCCAGAAGGGCCAAGTCCCTGGTCCGCTGGACGTTCAGCGAAGTCGGGGGGCTTGATACCCGTTCCTTCGTCGAACCGGAACTGGTTCGCTACCCCACATTTGATATGCTGGGCAAGCAACAAAGAACCGTTCCGGCGTTTGTGTATCGTCCCAAAACCAGGGGTCCCCACCCGGTTGTCATCAACGTCCACGGGGGTCCGGAGAGTCAGTACAGGCCTGTTTTCAGCAGTTCACTTCAGATGTGGGTGGCTGAACTTGGCGCCGCGGTGATTGCTCCCAACATCAGGGGATCCAGCGGCTATGACAACGAGTACCTATCCCTGGACGACGGTGATAAAAGGGAAGACGCCGTCAAGGACATCGGCGCCCTGCTCGACTGGATCGATATCCAGCCTGACCTCGATGCCAGTCGCGTTGCGATTTATGGGGCCAGTTACGGCGGCTACATCGTGCTGGCGTCGGCAGTACGCTACAGCGACCGCCTCAAGGCCGGGATCGACGTGGTGGGAATCAGCAATTTCGTGACTTTTCTCGAAAATACCGAGGATTACCGGCGGGAGCTGCGCCGCCAGGAATACGGCGACGAGCGCCTGCCCGAGATGCGCCGGGTCCTGGAGGAAATCAGCCCGTTGAATAATGCTGACCAGATCGATATTCCATTACTGGTCGTGCAAGGCCGCAACGACCCACGCGTTCCAGCCAGTGAATCAGAGCAGATTGTGCGGGCAATGCGTGAGCGCGGCCGGACCGTGTGGTACATCGAAGCCCTTAACGAGGGTCACGGCTATAGCCGGAAAGAAAACATCGATGTTTACGAGCAGGCCACTATCCTGTTTCTGCAGCGTTATTTACTGCCTTAGCGGGACGTCTATTCTTCAGCTTTCGTGCTTTCGTCGATGGTTTTCAGGTACACGTCACGCTGTGGAAACGGGATCTGTATACCTTCCTCGCGAAAGCGCTTTTCGATTTCAATCAACAGGTCGTGCTTCGCCAGACCACGAGTTTCCGGGTTCCGGATCCAGCCCAACAGTTCAAAATTCAGGGAGCTGTCGCCAAAAGCCCGCATCCGTGCCCTGGGTGACGGGTTTTCCAGGATCAGCTCATTGTCGTGGGCGACCTGTTCCAATACTGCTACGACCTTACCCGGTAATGTCCCGTAGGCGACGCCAACCGGAATACCGATGCGATGCTCCAGGGTGGGCCCGCCGCTTTCGTTGGTGATCTTTGCATTTCCCATAACGGCGTTGGGGATTGAGATTTCCACATCGTCCCGCGTCACCAGTCGGGTCGACCTCATGCCCAGCTCAGTCACCACACCCCGTTCACCGGTGTCAAGAACGATGTAGTCACCCAGCTTGTAGGGTGCGTCCGCGATGATGGAAACACCTGAAATCAAGTTGGCCAACGTGTCCTTGGCGGCAAAACCCACAGCAATGCCGACCACGCCGGCAGAGGCAAGCCATGCCGTGCCGTCAATTCCCCACAGCGCCATGAACAGCCAAAGCAGGATACCGAACAGGATGACCTTGATGCTCATTTCGAACAACGGTCGGGTGCGCGGCTGGAACATTTCGAGTTGTTCACCGCGCTTGGAGAGCGCATAGATGGCAAGATTGGTCGCTTTGAACCAGGCTCTTCCCCAGAAAAACAGCAGGGCGGAAAACAGCAACCTGACCAGGTACCAGTCGGCGTTCTCACTGAATCCGAATGCTTTTTCAACCGCGACGAGGGAAAGAATGACCGTTGTCTGTACCACCGGAGCGGTCAGGTAGATGATCAGTTTGTCATCCAGCCTGGATTTCGTTCGCTTCGCGGCATGGGTGAATGCAAAGCGCAAAGCCCATTGCAGGCCTTTTCCCACCGAATAACCGATGGCCAACATGACCAGCACCAGAAAAATCGGATAGTCCTGCATAAAATTCCAGACCGGAATGACCTGGTCCGGAAGGAATGGCTCGATATCGATATCCAGGTTGATCAGTTCGTCGAAGCCCCCGGTAGCTTCCGGTGGAGGGGACTCTGGTGCTTTTCCTTCAGTCTGTGGGTCCTGCATGGTATTTTGTCTTCTCAGAAGCTCAGGCAGAGATCGCGCGTCGCGACAATCGCGCCGTTAGCGTCTGCATAGAGAAAGTCTCCCGGGTGAATCGTGGCGCCGGCAAAGGTCACGTTTACGTCGAGTCGCCCTTCGCCGCGCTTTTCGGTTTTCACCGGGTGAACGTTCAGCGCCTTCACGCCGAGATCAATGGTCTCGAGTATTTCAGCATCGCGAACGCAGCCGTTGATCAGCAGGCCTTGCCAGCCATTTTCGGCTGCCGCGGCGGCGAGCAGGTCGCCCAGAAGAGCATGTCTCAATGATCCGCCGCCATCCACCACCAGCACCCGGCCTTTACCCGGGGAGCGGACAGCGTCGCCGACCAGCGAATTGTCTTCGAAACATTTGATGGTGACGATTTCACCACTGAATTTTCTTTTCATTCCAAAATCACGGAACAGCGGCTCCAGCACCTTGATTTCATCGATGAAATCATCGCAGATATCGGGAACGGAATGTGACATGGAGGTTACCTGCCTGGGTCATTTCGAGAAATGAGCCATTATTATAGGGAAGGCAGTATCATAATTGATTTAGCGCCATTGGCGGAACAGGCTCATGTTTAAAGATAAAACCATTTGGATCACAGGCGGCTCATCAGGAATTGGCGAAGCCCTCGCCCTGCAATTTGCATCCCAGGGCGCCAGAATCGTACTCTCAGCCCGGCGTAACGACGAATTGAACCGTGTGCGCGATGCCTGTATCGGGCAGGGGCTGTCATCAGAAAATGTTCTGGTACTGCCGTTGGATGTGACAGATTTCGAGTTTATGCCGGTCGCTGTCACCCGCGTTTGCGATGCCTTCGGGCATATCGATATGCTGATCAACAATGCGGGTATCTCTCAGCGCTCCCTGTGTGTTGATACTGACATGACCGTTTACCGGAAGTTGTTTGATGTCGATGTGCTGGGCCAGATTGCTCTGACCAAGGCCGTGCTGCCCCTGATGCTGGAAAGGCGTAGCGGACACATCGTCATCACTTCCTCGGTTGCCGGAAAAATCGGGGTCGCCAGACGCACCGGCTACTGCGCCGCGAAACATGCGGTGATGGGCTTTTACGATGCCCTGCGGGCTGAGACCAGCGGTGTTGGCATCAAGGTGACAACCATCACGCCAGGATTCATCAACACCAACATTTCCGTCAATGCACTCAAAGGTGACGGCTCCGAATTCGGTTCTGTTGACAAAGATATTGCAGGGGGCATGGACGTTACGCGCTGCGCCGAGGTCATCATGGAAGGTTTTCGAAAGGGCACGCCCGAGATCGCAGTTGGTGAAGGCATGGAAATGAAAGCGCTCTGGCTGAAGCGATTTTTCCCTAAAGCGGTTTTCAAAAAAGTGGCCCAAATGGGTTGATGCCACGTGCTTGCGATTTTCGCTTTTTGGCTATTTTTGCGCCAGCATCCATTTACGCAGCCGATTTGAATCGCCGAACGGCGTTAGCTTGCCGAAAGAGTTCAATAATACGATGGAAACGGGCTCTCCTTCGATGGTGGCCCGCATCACCAAACAGCGGCCAGCCTCGTTGATATAGCCTGTTTTGCTCAGCGCAATGTCCCAACTCTTATTCTTCAGCAAGCGGTTGGTATTTCCATATGCCAGTGGGCCGCGCCCCTTGTATGGCCGGACTTCCAACCGTTGCGTTGTGCTGGCCTGTCGGATCAGCGGGTAGCTGTAAGCTGCACTGACCATTTTTGCCAGGTCATTGGCGGTTGACAGATTCTCCACTTTCAAACCCGCGGGATCCGCAAACCGGCTGTTGCTCATTCCGAGCCCGGATGCCTTTTCATTCATCTGTGCCACGAATGCCCTGGTTCCTCCCGGATAAGTTCTGCCCAATGCGGCCGCTGCCCGGTTTTCCGAGGACATGATGGCCAGCATGATCATCTGGCGGCGGTTCAGTGTTGCTCCTGCCTCCAGTCGGGAACCGGTCAGTTGGACCAGGTCACGATCAGACCTGGTGACGGTGATTTTTTCATCCAGGTCCAGGCCTGAATCCAGGATCACCATGGCAGTCATCAATTTGGTGATGGATGCAATCGGGCGAACAGTGTCCACATCCTTGCCGTAAATGACCTTGCCGTCCGCGTCGATTACAAGCGCTGAGGCGGAGCGCAGCCCGGGGTCTCCCTGGAGGTCGGAAAACCTCGAAGCCATCAAATCACCCGTTTGCGTGGAACTGAAAGCCACCAGGAAGGTGAGTAATATTGCCGACAAACGGTTCGTGCAGCTATCCCTTGCCATATAGTTATACTTAATAAACCGGTTTTCGGGGCATTATACTACCCATGGACTCTTTCTCCACCGGACCAAAACGGAATATTCACCCAATGTGAAGAACTTGATCCGATCACTGGCGCTGGCTTCGATTGGCCTCTCATCGATACTTTATGGCGATCCTCTGCATCCTGAACCCTTGTTCAAGATTGAGCGCAGCAAGAATGCCAACATCATTCAATACGATGCGCAGGTCGGATCGGATGGCAGACTCGACGCCACGGAACCTGTCGTTGCCTACTGGGTTCGACTGGCGGAACAGGGCCAAATGCAGGAGCTTTCGTGGCTTCAGAAAGAGTTCGCCTTCGGTTTTGACGCTGATTACGATCCGGCAAACGACTCCGTTGCGATTGAAATGGCGGTGGATATTGGCCGATCCATCATGGTGGTTCCCGATGGTGACCGCTATCGGGCCAGGACCACCATCGACGGTTCGCAGGCCTATCTCAAGAAAATATACATCAAGGCGCGCAAGCGCAATTTCCTGATAAAGGTTTTCTACATCGACCTGTTCGGCGAGGATTCAAACAACGGGCAGGAACGATATGAGCGCTTCGTTCCCTGAACTTCGCACGCTAGAACATTGAAGAGCCGTCGATATCCTCTTCCGTCTTTTTGGCCCTGCAGGGTATGAAATCACCCGTGATCATCTGATCATAGGGCAGGCCGGGACCCACCATCGGGTAAACACCTGCATCGGGGTCGATGATAACTTCAAGAAAGGCAGGGCCCGGAAAGGAAAGCCACTCACTGACCGTGTTCTGAAGGTCCTTTCTGTGCTCCAGGCGGACAGCATACTGAAAGCCGTCAGCCTCAGCTGTTTTGACGAAGTCCTTGCTGCGCAGCGATTTATCGCTGGCCGACATGCGCCCCTCGTAAAAGAGTTTTTGCCACTGCCTGACCATGCCGTCGCCGTAGTTGTTCAAAACCAGGACTTTCACCGGTAGATTATAGGTGGTGGCGGTTTCGAGCTCGCCGAGGTTCATGCGGATGCTGGCATCCCCATCCACATCGATCACCAGGTGATCCCGTGCGGCAAATTGCGCGCCAATCGCGGCCGGCAATCCAAACCCCATGGTGCCCATGCTGCCCGAAGTTAACCACAGGCGGGCATGCTTGTAGTCGAAATACTGGGCGGCCCACATCTGGTGCTGCCCAACACCGGTTGTGATGATCGCATCCCCACCGGCAATTTCATTAATTGCTTCGATGACCGCATAAGGCTGAATCAGCTCGCTTTCGCGATCGTAGTTCAGCGCATACTTTTCCTTCAGTCCTCTTATTTCCTTGTGCCAATCAGCAAAGTTCGGAGCAACCCGGTGCCGCACACCATACTCATACATGGCCTGCAGGTCGGCCTTGAGGATACCGATATGCGACCAGTCAACCGGCTTCACTTTCCCAATTTCAGAGGGATCAATGTCAAACTGGGCAATATGCCTGGCGTTTGGAGCGAATTTCTCCGGCACGCCCGCAACCCGATCGTCAAAGCGCGCGCCTATCGCGATCAGAAAATCACAGTCATCTACCGCGTAATTGGCGCTGGCCAGGCCGTGCATGCCCAGCATGTGCAGCGACAGTGGTTGTGTTGTGTCCACGGCTCCGATTCCCATCAGGGTCGTGGTAACCGGGATTCCAAAGTGATCGGCCAATTGACGCAGTTCTTCGGTTGCGTCGCCATTGATTACGCCGCCGCCGGCATAGATCAGCGGGCGTTTAGAGGCCTCGAGCATACCGAAAAAGGACGCGCACTTTGCTTCGTCAAGGTGATTGCCGCGCGCTGCATGCAGGCGTTGCCGGTAACCGGGCACGGGCAGCAATCCCTTACCCCGAAACTTTCCGCTCCAGTTCTGTACATCCTTGGGCAGATCGATCACCACGGGTCCCGGCCGGCCGGTGCGGGCAATTTCGAAAGCCGTGCGGACCGTTGATTCGAGTTTTTCAGGCTCTGTGACCAGGAAGGTATGCTTGGCGACGGGTCCCAGACAGCTGCTTACCGGCGCTTCCTGAAAGGCGTCTGTGCCGATCGCCGCCGTTGGAACCTGTCCGCAGATCACCACGATGGGTGTGGAATCCGCCATGCAGTCGCGAACCGGCGTCACCGTGTTGGTCGCGCCCGGACCGGAAGTTACCATGACGACACCTACCCGGCCACTGG
>JAHEFT010000103.1 GCA_024640025.1 Chromatiales bacterium | reverse complement strand
CCAAAACAAGCGGGTGCTCGGGAGCCAGTACGGCGTAAGTCATGCCATAGGAAGTATCCGGACGTGTCGTGAATACCCGGACTCCGCGACCCTGCTCATCCAGAATCCCGCCCACATCGCACAACTTCATTTCAAACTCGGCGCCCTCGGAACGACCGATCCAGTTTCGCTGCATGGTCTTGACCGCGTCAGGCCAGCCTTCCAGTTCGTCCAGACCCTGCAATAATTCCTCAGCGTAGTCGGTTATCTTGAGAAACCATTGAGGTATGGATTTACGCTCGACCACGGCCCCGGAGCGCCAGCCCCGACCGTCCACGACCTGCTCATTGGCCAGTACGGTCTGGTCGACCGGATCCCAGTTCACCTCGGAGTCCTTGCGGTAAGCCAGACCTTTGCGCATCAGTCGCGTGAACATCTGCTGTTCCCAACGATAGTATTCGGGCTTACAGGTGGTGACCTCGCGCGTCCAGTCATAGGCAAAACCGAGGCGTTTGAATTTCGCCCGCATGTTTTCGATATTGGCATAGGTCCATACAGCGGGTGCGGTGTGGTTTTTTATGGCCGCATTTTCGGCCGGCAGACCGAAGGCATCCCAGCCCATCGGCTGCAGCACGTTCCGTCCACGCATCCGATGATAGCGGCTGATCACATCACCGATCGTGTAATTACGGACATGCCCCATATGCAAGGCGCCCGAGGGATAGGGCAGCATGGAAAGGCAGTAAAATTTCTCCTTTTCCGCGTCTTCCACCACGCAAAAAGCGTCATCGCGTTCCCATTGCTCCTGTACTTTAGGTTCAATTTCCCCGGGACTGTAAGGCGTCTTTGCCATTTATTTTGGGTTCCTGTCTAATAGAGCAAATTATGGGGGAGAAGCTTAACCGACCCCCCCGGCAGAGGAAAGACCCATTCATGAGTGAAGTTGATCCAATCCTTGTAGGCAAAGGCGAAAGCCAGCAGTTCCTTCTTCCATCGTATGGCAACCGGCATGGATTGATCACCGGCGCAACGGGAACCGGCAAGACAGTGACCCTGCAGATACTGGCGGAAGGATTTTCAAGAATCGGCGTACCTGTCTTCCTGGCTGACGTGAAAGGGGACCTCGCAGGCTTGAGCCAGGCCATTTCGCCGCACCCGAAAATCGATGAGCGACTTGAAAAAATCGGGATCGAAGGTTTTGAACCCAGCGGCTGGCCGGTCGTTTTCTGGGACCTTTTCGGTAACCGCGGCCACCCTGTCAGGACCACCATTTCAGAGATGGGACCCCTGTTGCTGACCAGCCTGCTGGAACTCAACGACACACAGGAAGGCGTCCTGAATATCGCATTCCGCGTTGCTGATGAACAGGGCCTCTTATTGCTGGATCTGGAAGACCTGCGGGCGTTGCTTCGGTTTGTCGCCGAAAATTCCAAGGCTATTTCGCAGCAATATGGAAATGTCAGCAGCACGTCAGTCGCAGCGGTGCAGCGCCGACTGCTGGTGCTGGATGAGCAGGGCGCGGAAAACTTTTTCGGAGAACCTGCGCTGGACCTTTCGGATATCCAACGCGTGGACTTTGGCGGACGCGGCGTTATCAATATACTGGCGGCGGACAAGCTGATTCAAAAGCCGCGGCTCTATGCGACCTTTCTGCTCTGGCTGCTTTCGGAACTGTTCGAAGAACTACCGGAAGTCGGCGACCCGGAGAAACCCCGCCTGGTATTCTTTTTCGATGAAGCCCACCTGCTGTTTGACCACGCGCCCCGGGCGCTGCTGGAAAAAGTAGAGCAGGTAGTGCGCCTCATCCGCTCCAAGGGTGTCGGCGTATTTTTCGTGACTCAGAATCCGCTGGATGTTCCGGATACCGTGCTTGGGCAACTGGGCAACCGCATCCAACACGCCATGCGCGCTTATACGCCCCGCGAACAAAAGGCCATCAGGGTAGCGGCGCAGACTTTCCGCAGCAATCCGAACCTGGATACGGAAAGTGCGTTCACCCAGATGGGCGTGGGTGAAGCGCTGGTTTCGACCCTGCAGGCAAAGGGTGTGCCTGGCGTGGTGGACCGCACTTTGATCCGGCCGCCAACATCAAGGATCGGACCGATCTCCGAAGCCGAACGGCAGGACATCCGGTCGCGTAGCCCGGTCGGCGGCAGGTACGATGAAACACTGGACCGCGAATCTGCGGCCGAAGTGCTGCAGCTGCGGGCTGAAAAAGTTGCCAGGGAAGCCGAAAAAAACACCGAATCTGAACGCGGCAAATCCAAACCGGCCCAGCGCAAGAGCAACCGGCAGTCACCCACGGAGGCGGCAGTCAAAAGCTTTCTGAGAAGCATGAGCACCACCCTTGGCAGGGAGATCATGCGCGGAATACTGGGGGTGATTAAAAAAAGTTAGTGTTGCTTTTATGCAACATCCTCGCGATAACAGAACATGAACCGGACCCACACACACCCCTGGGTCCCCGTTTCACCACCGAGTGGATTCCACCGGTCAGACATCGGAATGCTGAAGACTTGCCAGGTTGATCAGAACTGCGAAACCGGTGCGAGGTAATGGCGTCAAGACCGCATGAAATCAGGCATTAAAGCCATTTATCAAACCCATCAATGAATATCGGTCCAGAACAGCGAGGCAAAAAAAAACCTCTCCCCCGTTAAGAGGAGAGGCAGGCTTTTGGAGTGATGTACCCGTCTTTCGCGCCCTGCAACCTTGTCAAACGTTGCAGTTTTACCAAGGTTGGTGGTAAGAATACCACTAAATGCCGGGAATGCCAACTTGAATTGCACTGATGTTGTCAATCAGCCGGGTATCGCGCCAGTAAACGGCGGCCAGAATCCTCAGATGGCGATCGGCAGGCCCCGGCGGTGCAAGATCCGCGGCGCGCCGGACGGCAACATAATCGACCCGAAACCCCAATCCTTCCAGCCGGCTGGCCGTGTCTTTTTCAACGCCCATCAAATCCTTCGACCCACTCTCGACGCTCTTTGCTGCTGCCAGCATGACCGCATTCAAATCACCGGCGGCAGTTCGATCCGCGGGTTCAAGATAGTTATTTCGGGAACTCATGGCAAGCCCGCTGGGCTCACGCACCGTTGGAACAGAAACCACCCGTATGGGATAACCAAGGTCTTCGACCATGCGGCGGATCACCAGCAACTGCTGAAAGTCCTTTTCTCCGAAAACCGCAACATCAGGACAAGCCAGGTTGAACAAGCGCGCCACCACGGTGACCACGCCGTCAAAATGACCCGGCCTTGACCTCCCCTCCAGCCGCCCGGACAGATCGGGTGAGGCCAGCAAACGGATGCCGTTTTCAATACCGAAGGGATACATCGTGGACTGTCCAGGGACAAAAAGCAGGTCACAGCCGGCCTGCTCGAGCAATACCCGATCCGGGTCGAGTGTCCGCGGGTAGCTGTCGAAATCTTCACCCTGGCCAAACTGGGTCGGGTTGACATAAATACTGGTGATGACGCGATCCGCTTCATGCCTTGCGGCTGCGACCAGGGCGAGGTGCCCTTCGTGCAGGTTTCCCATCGTTGGCACCAGTGCGGTTAGCAGGCCTTCCCGCCGCCAGCGGCGGGTGATGGAATGGATGTCCTCGCGGGTTTCCGCCAGCCGCATTTCAGTAGGTGTGTTCGCTGCCTGGAAAGCGCCCTTCCCGCACCGCTGACACGTAGGCCTCGAATGCGCCCTTAATGCTTGAACTATCCAGCATGAAATTGGCCACGAATTTGGGAACCCGTCCGCCCAGTCCGAGCATATCGTGCATCACCAGGACCTGTCCGTCACAACCGGCTCCCGCGCCAATGCCGATGACGGGAATATCGACCGCAGCAGAAACTTCCGTGCCCAGGGTAGCAGGAATACATTCCACAACGAGCAACTGGGCACCGGCCTGTTGCAAGGCCACCGCATCCAGCAGTAACTGCTGTGCTCCTTTCTCGTCCCGCGCCTGGACCTTGAAACCGCCCAACTGGTTGACGCTTTGCGGCGTCAGCCCCAGGTGTCCGCACACCGGAACGCCGCGGCTGGTCATGTAGGACACGATCTCGATCATCGGCCCGGCGCCCTCCAGCTTCACCATGGCTCCGCCGGCGCCAAGCAACTGCACGGCATTCTCCATCGCTGTCGATTCATTGTGGAAGCTTCCGAACGGCATATCGGCAAGGAGAAACGCTCTTTCCAGGCCGCGCGAGACGCAAGCAGTGTGATAGGCAACGTCTTCAACGCTGACCCCGACGGTCGTCGTACGGCCCTGGACCACCATGCCGAGTGAGTCTCCCACCAGGATGATGTCAACACCCGCCTGGTCCATGGCGGATGCAAACGTCGCATCGTAGCAGGTGAGCATGGCCAGTTTTTCACCGGCGCGTTTCATTGCAAACAGGTTATCAAGCGTGATCGGTAGGGTATTCGTCATGGATCAGTTCCTGTCTGGATGGGTTAACTCCAAGGATGAACCGTTACTTCGGCGTTGCACGACGCCGGGGACGGCGCCGGGACCTTGGCCGGACACGCTTCTCATCCTGGCTGTCAAACCGGATACGGGAAAAGTCTATTCCTTCCTGGGCTTTTGTCCAGAACTCGCAGAGCGGTTCAAGCCCAGGGTCGTCCATCGCCCTGAGCAAAAGAAAATCATACGCTGCCCGAAACCGCTGTTCATGCAACAGGCGCTTCCAGCGCTTTCCACGGGTCTTGCCCAGTCGTGCCTGCATCACCCAGATCTGCCGGGTCACTGCGCTGAAACGGCGCGGAATAGCTGTGCTTTGCACCTGGGCGGCGATAACCTCGTCAGACGCCTTCATCATTGCGTTGAACTCTGACTCCCCCTGGTCCTGCAGTGCCTTTGACCGTTCAACAACCGGTTGCCACAGCAGGGCCGCGAACAGGAATGCCGGCGTGACCGGCTTGGAATTCCGGATACGTTCATCGGTGTTCTCCAGGGTTTTGAGCAGAATAGTTCCCAGCTGCACTTTCCCCTGCGCTGAACCCTTCGGCAGGCCCGGAAACATAACGGCGCTGAGACCAAAGCGCTGCAAAGCTTCCATGCTGCGCACACCATGTCCGGTCAGGAACAGCTTGCAAACCTCTTCGAATAACCGCGCGGGCGGCACATCGTTTAACAGCGGCGCCATTTTGCGAAAGGGCGCCTCGGTCTCCTTGTCCAGCTTAACCCCCAGCTTGGCCTCAAATCGAGCGGCCCTCAGTAGTCGCACCGGATCTTCACGATAACGGATAGCCGGGTCTCCGATCAGGCGCAGCCGGCGTTTGGACAGATCCTCGTAGCCACCCACGTAGTCCCTTATGTCACCGCTCACGGGGTCGAGGAACAGGGCGTTGATGGTGAAGTCCCGCCGGATGGCGTCTTCCTCCACGGTGCCGAATACATTGTCCCGCAGGATTCTGCCATGGCTGTTCGAATGGTCATCCCCGCTGGAAGCTTCGCCCCGAAACGTTGCGACTTCGATAAGCGTGCCCGCCTTGCGCACATGGGCCAGGCGGAATCGGCGGCCGATCAGCCGGCAGCGTGGGAACACGTCCTGAACTTCTTCAGGCGTAGCGCTGGTGGCCACGTCAAAGTCCTTTGGCACCTTGCCGAGCACCAGGTCGCGAACACAGCCGCCGACCAGAAATGCTTCGAAACCCGCATCCTGCAGATCCCGGACGACTTCAGCGGCGTGCGGGCAGAGTTCTTTCAGCCGAATCCCGTGTTCGGCCTGGGTAATGGTGAGAAAATTATTAATATCGTTATACGCGTTGCGACAGGTTGAATAATGCTGTTGTGCTAGTTTAACATGATCGCCCGGTTTGCACGTTCGCGTGTTGAGGCATTCACGACGCTCCCTTCGTCTAGCGGTCAGGACACCGCCCTCTCAAGGCGGGAACACGAGTTCGATTCTCGTAGGGAGCGCCATCTGATTCTTTCCTGGATATGGAAACTGGATTCATCTGATGACTTTTGTAGTTACTGAAAATTGTATCAAGTGTAAATACACCGACTGCGTGGAAGTGTGCCCCGTCGACTGCTTTCACGAGGGACCCAATTTTCTTGTCATCGACCCGGAGGAATGCATCGATTGCACTTTGTGTGAACCCGAATGCCCGGCCGAAGCGATCTTCCCCGAAGACGACCTGCCTGAAGGCCAGGAAATCTTTATCAAGCTGAACGCCGAACTCTCCCTGGAATGGCCGGTGATCACGGAGATCAAGGAACCACCCTCCGATGCCGCCGAATGGGACGGCAAAGAAGGCAAACTGGATCTGCTGGAAAAATAAAGCCGGCGGTCAACCCATCCGTGCCTGCAGCACGTCCAGGAGGTGTTCGGCCGCATCCGGCTCACAATCGGTTCCGTCTGCATACTTGACATATACCCGCGTATTTTCGCCATCGGCCACCGTGTAGACCTGGTAGGCGCCGCTGTAATCTTCGGTATAGTCTTCGCTCCAGAAGGCCATTTTTCTGAAAAAACCGTCTTTGTCTTTTGCCTTCTGGTAATAATCAAAGCGATAGACGCCTTTTTCGTCAACCCGTATCCGTTGCATTCCACCCCTTTCCAAAACGAACCCCACCCGGCGATGAGTACTCTCCGGGGTATCCTTGACCAGCAGGTATAGCCCTTCTGCGGACCAGTTCAGGCGGGAGTTGCTTTTCAACCCTGAGGTTGTACTCGAAATACGGGGTGGCTTCTCCTCCATGATCATGGCGGGAGGAGGCATGTAGGGTATCTGTATCACCAGTGCCCCGCTCAGGTCCGGACTGCTAAGCCCTTCCGGAATTTCAAGCGAAGGCGTTTCTGTCGCATTGTAATACTCCGGTATTTTCGACTTGGAGGCGCATGCCGCCAGAGATAGCATGGCGCTCATCATGAACAACACAGGAATTAATCGGGCAAAGCTTGTTTTCATTAAAATCACACTTTCGGGCTTTGCCCGCTTTTTGCCGTTCAGGGCCTGACCATATCCAGTTGAACGAGGCACTGCCTGGCCGGCTCGAGAAACTTTTCGTTCAACCTTGTAAGGGGCAATCTGATCGCGGATCCGACCAGGCCCATCTCAAAAAGAGCCCATTTTACAGGAATCGGATTGGTTTCGATCATTAAAAGACCGAAAAGTGGCTTCAGGTTCAAATTAATTTCTTCAGCGCGATCCCAATCAGACTGTAACGCAGCTGTACAAAGCTCATGCATTCCTTTAGGGACAACGTTTGCAGCGACGGAAATCACGCCTTGCGCGCCGTGGCGCATGGACCCAAGGCAGCTTTGATCATCTCCGCTCAGAACGGAAAAACCGGGGCCACAGCGACGACAGTGCTCCAGGATACGATCAACATCCGGCACCGCTTCCTTGATTCCAACGATTCGCTCATGCGCCGAAAGATGTTCAACCGTTTCCGGCAGCATATCGACTGCAGTCCGCGAAGGAACATTATACAAAACAAGCGGAATTTCAGATGTGTCGGCAATGGTGGAAAAATGGGCCTGCAAACCTGCCTGTGGCGGCTTGACGTAATACGGGGTAACCACCAGTGCAGCGTCAGCGCCCAGATCTGCAGCAACAGCCGTTTGTTCAATCGCCGCCCGGGTCGAAGCGCTGCCTGTTCCTGCAAGGACAGGGATCCTCCCGTCCACCCTGCCGATGACATGGCTGAGAAGACTGGCGAATTCACTCCGGTCCAGGGTCGCAGATTCGCCCGTCGTGCCGGCGATAACCAATCCATCGCTGCCATTTTCAAGATGAAAATCCACCAGCCTGTCGAGGGCTGCGAAGTCAATTTCACCCCGCTCGGTGAACGGCGTCACCAGCGCTACGATACTGCCTTTGAACATAATTTTGGAATACATGAATTTCGGCGTCATGGTACTTGCGGTACTACATACTGGCAAGTATGCTGCTTCTGTCTGGTTATTGATACAGCAAATGGAGTTTTGATGGTCAACATCGGCAAGAAAGTGTCCCCTTTTTCACTTCCCGCAACCGGCGAAAAAAACTTGTCCCTTAAGGACTTCAGGGGCTCCAAACTGGTCATTTACTTTTACCCCAAGGACAGCACTCCGGGCTGCACGCTGGAGGGGCAGAACTTTCGCGACCGGTATGACGAGTTCAAAAAGGCCGGTGCAGAAATCCTGGGGGTTTCGCGCGACAGTCTGAAAGCCCATGAAAACTTCAAGGCCAGGCAGGAATTTCCTTTCGATCTTCTGTCCGACGCGGATGAAATTCTCTGCCGGCAATTCGATGTGATCCACGAAAAGAACATGTACGGCCGCAAGGTCATGGGGATCGTACGCAGCACCTTCCTGATAGACGGAAATGGCGTATTACAGAAAGAATGGCGGAAAGTTCGCGTCAAGGGACATGTCGACGACGTTCTGGAAGCAGTCAAATCCCTTTAATAGTTAATCACTCAACGTACTGAGGACATCTCCCCTATGGGAAGTGAAAAACGTCTGTATATCCTGGACACCAACGTGCTGATGCACGACCCCACCTCGATTTTCCGGTTTGAAGAGCACGACGTTTTCCTG
>JAHEFT010000022.1 GCA_024640025.1 Chromatiales bacterium | reverse complement strand
TGGCGCACGTGCTGCCGGAACATTGGGCCGGTCTGCTGGCCGGTTTCCCTTTCACCATGTATCCGCTGCTGTTACTGATGCACCTGAGCTACGGCCGGCGCGTGGTGGTGACGATCATCAAGCACTATCCGGTCGGGCTGGGCTCGCTGATGGTCTACGCCCTGGTAGTGGCGCTAAGCTACGTTCCACTGGGGATTTACCGGGGTACGGCGCTGGGCTTCCTGGCGGCGACCATCTACCTGGTGGCTTTTGTCGGTTTCAAGCGCTGGTGGCTGCGCCGATGAGAATGCCCTCGATTCCGAGTACCCTTCACGAGCGGCAGAATTTTCGCTCTGGCACTTGATTCTGGCCCCGGCTCAGATGTTCCGCTTGTTTCGAAATCAAAAAGATAGCTGATCCTGATCAGCATGTTTCAAACCCTGAAGGGGGAAAATTAGCCACTAAGAAAAACTAAAATGGACTCACAGCCCATGAAGTGGACGCTTGTCGACTCGTGCGGTCTGGGTATTGTTTCCAAGCCCCCGGCCACCGGGCGAGTCTTTAGTGCTTTCAACAAGCTGCCACACGGTAGCCATGGGTTTTCACAACCCTTAAATTCGCAATCCGCCCATCACCCGCCCATCACCCGTATCACCCCGGCAGGAAACGCCGCCGTATTTATCACTTCCGAGGATCAATGAGATGGTTGTCACATTAATCATCCTGACCACGATTGTCGTATTTATTGTCGTCGACATTTTGCTTCGAATACTCCTGAAAAGACTGGATCAAACACGCGCAAAAAGGGAAAGAGAACAGGCCCTGGATATCGGGCTGAAGCTTGATGTCAGCGAAGAGGCACAAACCCTGAAGCGGGTTGTACTGGATCATCCAAAAGCGCGAATTCTGGCAGTAGATGATGAAGAGGTCATCCTGGACAGTTTTCGCAAAATACTCGTTCTTGCCGGCTACAGCATTGATACGGTGGAACGGGGCTCCGAAGCCCTGGGGCTGATCCGCAAGAATGACTACGATTTCGTCTTCACCGATCTGAAAATGCCCGAGATGGACGGGGTTGAAGTGACCAAGGCCGTCAAGCATCTGCGCCCCGATATCGATGTCATCGTCATTACAGGATATGCATCGATAGAGTCCGCGGTGGAAACGGTGAAATTTGGCGCGATGGATTATGTCCAAAAACCCTTCACTGAAGATGAATTGCTTGAATTTGTCAAAACCGCGGTGATCAAGCGGCAAGACAAGCTTGAAAAGCAGATGCGCCACAAAATCCACTTGATCAAACCGGGTATTAGTGAAAGAAAATCCAGGTTTGAATTGAACGTCCCGGCAGGAGCTTTCATCTCGAAGCAACACGCGTGGGCGAGAATCGAATTGAACGGCGCTGTCTGCATCGGACTGGATGATCTGATCAGAAAGATCTTCACAAAAATAGATCGTGTTGAACTGCCTGAGACCGGGAAAAGGATTGAGAAAGGAGAAACCCTGTTTTCAGTCTCCTTTGGCGACTACAGCCTGAAAATTCCCTCGCCGCTCAGTGGACAAGTCATTTCTGTTAATTCGGAACAGACCGAGCATCCCGAATGGCTGGCAATCAAGCCGTTTGAGCTGAGCTGGATGTGCCGGATTGAGCCATCTGACCTGGCAGGAGAATTGCCCGGGTTGAGAATCGGACATGACGCAATCGACTGGTATCAGCAGGAGTTGGACCGGTATAGCGAGATCGCAAAAAAGCCCCGGGGAGCCGCCAAAAACAAACCTGATGAAACAGGCGCGGATGAGCAGGAAATGAATGAAGAACAGCAGGAACTGCTGGTCGAGTTTTCAAAGCCATTTTTACAGTGATGAAAACGCCGATCACGTCCAGCCGTCTCCTTTTGAACCAATAATTGGGTGAATTATGTGCAAATTCTGTTTTTTCGTGGGGCTGCTGGCATTTCTCTCTTTCGCGCTTCCGGGCAACGCGCAGGAACCCGCTCAAGCCGCAACGGAACAACAAAAAGCACCGTCCAATCTACCGGCGGCCCGACCCAAAATGCCCAAGGTCGTCACCTTTGAATCATCCGTGGGAAACGTGCATTTCCCGCACAAAGTGCACCAGAAAATGGGCTGTAAAAACTGCCACCACCAGATTCACGCCAAGGAGTTGGTAACCCCGCATGATGAGTACCTGGGTTACTCCTGGGTCAGCTGCCAGGACTGTCATAACCCGAGTTTTGAGACAGACGGATCCTACTACGGGTGCGCTGCCTGCCATCATTCAAACCTGGAAAACATCGCAGACGAAACGCTCAACGCCAAGGTGGTCGTGCATAAAAGCTGCTGGAAGTGCCACGCAACAGGTACCGGGGCAGAGGCGAGCGAAGAATGCAGTTTCTGTCATGTAAAAGAACAGAAATTGGCGGAATTGTCGGAGGAAATCGCGACCCAGTGACAGGATTCCAGATCCTGTGCCGGCCGCATCCGGAATCGCACTGAAATTACGGAGCCAAAATGGACAGACGAGGGTTTTTGAAAACGACGCTGGTTGCCGGCACCGCCGCGTTGGCCGGCGATGACCTGGGCGCTCTTGAGTTACGCCACCCGGAGGAGTTCGTTGGCGTCCTGGTGGACACCACCCGCTGTATTGGCTGCAGGGCATGCGAAGTGGCTTGCGGCGAAACACATGATCTGTTCGTCCCCGATGTGATAAACGACGGAGCCCTGGCAACGCCAAGGAAAACCAGCGAAAGGCAATACACGGTCGTTAATAAATACGAAACGGAACAGGGCGATATCTTCGTAAAAAGGCAGTGCATGCATTGCCACCAGGCTGCATGTGCCACCGCCTGCCCCACGGAGGCGATGCATAAAACATTGAAAGGGCCGGTCACCTGGGATGGAGACAAGTGTATCGGTTGCCGCTTCTGCATGATTTCCTGCCCCTTCGATGTACCCAAATTCGAGTACAACGAATGGAACCCGAAGCTGGTGAAATGCACGATGTGTTTCGAGCGCCAGGAAAAAGGACTGAAACCAGCCTGTGTTTCAGCTTGCCCCACGGACGCGCTGCAATTCGGGGTGCAGGTAGACAACCTGGAAATTGCCCGGCATCGCATCTACGCCCATCCGGACAAGTACGTACACCAGATATACGGCGAGCATGAAGCCGGCGGTACCGGCTGGCTCTACCTGTCTGCGGTGCCATTTGACCAGATAGGATTCAGAACCGACCTGGGCAGAACACCCTATCCCGAGTACACCAGAGAATTCCTCTATGCCGTGCCGGCGATCCTGTTCGGCGTGCCGGCTTTCCTGCTGGGGCTCAATGCACTCGCCGATCACGATAAGCCGACAGGCGGAATGGGATCGGAATTCCTCACCGGTGACGAGGAGGCTGAACGATGAACACCAACGTCGCCACAGCCGGCGAATTCAACCGTATTGTTCGATTTCTTATCCACGAGCTGAAACCGCGCGGCCCGTGGCTAACGACGTTCAACGTCATCTCCATTCCGGTGATCGTGGCCGGGCTGGTCATTTTATGTTTCCGTTTTATTTACGGCCTTGGTTCGGTGACCAACCTCACGCAGGAACATCCCTGGGGCTTGTGGCTCGGTTTCGACGTCGTCACCGGCGTCGCGCTGGCCGGCGGGGCCTATGTCATCACTTTCGTGGTTTATGTCATGCGGGTGGACAAATATCAATCCATCGTGCGCATCACCGTGTTGAACGGACTGCTGGCCTACATGTTTTATGGCGGCGCCCTGCTATTTGATCTCGGCCGGCCGTGGAACGCCATGAACCCGTTCATCGGCAATTCGTTTGGATTTGCCTCTGTCCTGTTTCTGATTTGCTGGCATTTCGCGCTGTACATGGTTGCCGCCTTCGTCGAGTTCTCTCCGGTCATCGCGGAATGGCTGAACCTGGAGAAAGCACGCAAATTTCTCAAGAGCCTGGCCCTGGGCACGGTCATATTGGGAGTTACCTTGTCGCTGTTGCACCAATCGGGCCTCGGCGCCCTGTTCCTGATGGCCATGCCCAAAATTCATCCCCTGTGGTGGTCGCAATTCACGCCGGTGCTGTTTTTTGTCTCCAGCATTTATGCAGGTCTCTCGATGATTATTTTCGAAGGAACCGTCAGCCACGGGGTTTTCAAAAACCTCCTCACTCCCAAGGGCCATCATTCTTTTGACGACATGGTTTTCGGACTGGCCAAGGGCGCTGCAATCACGATGTTTGTCTACTACGTATTCAAAGCGCTGCTGTTCATTCATGAAAAACAGTGGGACCTGATCAACACGAGCTGGGGTTACTGGTACCTGCTGGAAGTGCTCGGTTTCGTGCTGGTTCCGGCATTCATGTTTGCATTCGGCCACAAACACAGAAGTCTCAACATCATCAAGACGGCCGCGGTCATAGCGCTGCTCGGCGTGATACTCAACCGGCTCAACGTATCCATCATCTGTTTCCAGTGGTACGAGCCGGTGCGCTATTACCCGAGTTGGCAGGAAATCACGGTAACGCTGATGGTGATTTTCTCGGAAATCTGGATATTCCGGTGGGTGGTCACTCGCATGCCGGTGTTCAGTTCTGAGCATTAGCGCAACACCCGAAGAGGACTGAAATGGACTCATTCACTTACGTCAATATTTTTGAAACGAAAGGCCTGGAGTACCTGCTTCTTTTGAGTTTCTGGGCGCTGTTTGTCTACCTGGTCCGCTATTTGTCGAAGCCGGCGAAAAAGCGCACGGAAGAGCGCTAGTATCCGCGGCGGGTGAACCATGCTGGACAATAAAATAGCCTTTAAGCTGACCTTCGGAGTCGTTCTGACGGCCCTGCTGGCGATCGTCATTTTCGCCTGGTTCAATATCCAGTCCCAAAGCAAGAGCCTGCTGTCGGAAGTGGAGCGGCATGCGCGTCAACTCAGCGAGGCCGTTAAATCCGATACCGAATACGACATGCTGCGCAATGACCGGGAGCGGATTCACGAGAGCATCCGCCGCATTGGTCAGCAAGCCAGCATTGACCGCATCCGGGTATTCAACAAATCAGGAGAAATCATCTACTCCTCGGAGGAGTCGGAGATTGGGGCGATGGTCGACCAGAAAGCCGAGAGCTGCTATCGCTGTCATTCGGTGGGGGAGCCCCTGGAACACCTGGAAACGACGGAACGCACACGGATATTCCAACCCCATCCCGACTCTCCCCGGTTATTGGGCATTATCGACCCGATCTACAACTCGCCATCGTGCTGGTCGTCCGCCTGTCACGCCCACCCGGAATCGCAAACCGTGCTCGGAGTGCTCGATGTCACCATGCCGCTGACCGATGTCGATCAAAATATCCGCCGCAGCCAGGTGGCGGCAGGTATTCTCGCCATCAGCGTCATACTCATCCTGAGCCTGATAGTCGGCCTGATGGTTCGCTGGTGGATCGACCGCCCGGTCCAGGAACTGCTCACGGCAACGAGGCATGTAGCCGGCGGAAACCTTGCCTACCGGATTGAAGTAAAGACAGATGACGAGCTGGGCATGCTGGCCAGGTCCTTCAATAGCATGACTGAAAACCTGGCGCAGGCGCGTCTGCAGCTCTTTCAATCGGACAAGCTCGCCTCCCTGGGCAGGCTGGCCGCCGGAGTGGCCCACGAGATCAACAATCCGCTGACGGCCGTACTTACCTACAGCAGCTACCTGCTGAAGCGATCCCAGGGCAAGGCCGAGGTGCAGAACGACCTGAATGTCATCGTTTCCGAAACCATCCGCTGCCGTGAGATTGTCAAAAGCCTGTTGGATTTTGCCCGGCAGACGGTGCCGAAAAAGCGCCAGGCCGACATCAACGAAATCATTGGCCGAGCCACAGCGGTGATCGAAAATCAGCTCTCATTGGGGCGCGTAAAACTGGTTATGGAACTGGACGCTGACTTGCCCAAAGTAACGGTGGATGCCAACCAGATCCAACAGGTTTTCATCAACCTGATGGTCAACGCTTTGGACGCCATCGGCGAAGACAGCGGGGTGATAAAGGTCACCAGCAAAGCCATAAGCGTTCACCCCGCGGGCTTCCTGCAAATCAAGCGGGCCTTGTGTCCGAAGCGGCATGATCTGGTTGACAGAATGGTCAAGATCGACGGCAAACCCGCTATTGGCATGCGGTTCCGCAAAAAGGAGACGACCGGGCTTATCTACCTCAGTCCGATGTATGGCTCACACGAACATCGCCTGAACGACATGCCTCCTATCGAGGAAGGCATCGAACTTTTATGCCCCGAATGCTCACGGTCGCTGCTGTCCGAAGAGGAGGTCTGTCCGCGGTGCGGCTCCGCCGTCTATGCTTTCGAAGTTCCTTTGAAGGGCATGGTGCAGGGCTGCCTGGCTGATGGATGCGGCTGGCATCGCTGGGAGCAGGTTGATTCCTCCTGGAACGACGAATTCGTAGAGGTTCGGGTGGAAGACGATGGTTGCGGTATTCCCGAGGCACAGATCCCGAAGCTGTTCGAGCCGTTCGCCACCACCAAGGGGCAGAAGGGCACTGGACTGGGCCTGGCTGTTACCTGGGGGATCGTGGATAACCACAACGGAACGATCCTGGTGGAAAGCCGGGTTGGCGTCGGGACAACCTTTATCATCCGTATTCCGGTGAAATCATGAGCATACTGCGCGATATCCTGGTTATCGATGATGAACTGACGGTCACCCAGGCCGTGGTGAAGGTTTGCAGCGCAGAGGGGATGACGGTCACCGCTACGGGTAATGCTTCCGAGGCGCTGAGATTCCTTGAGGACGGCAAGTTTCGCCTGGTGCTGTGCGACATCATGATGAGCGAACTGGACGGTTTCCAGTTCCTCGAAGAACTCGACCGTCGAGGCATCCAGACACCGGTGGTCATGATGACAGGATACTCCACCGTGGAAAACGCGGTCAGGAGCCTGACCTCAACCGGTGCTGTTGACTATATTTCGAAGCCATTCACTGCGGATGAGCTACTCACCGTCATCCGGCGCAGCCTCCGCTGCGCCGCGCTCCTGGATGAGGCAGAGTCGGCCGGCCTGCCGCGACACAAGTCCATGAGCTACGTTCCCTGTCCCGCTAACCATTACCGGCTCGGATACGTCAGTTGGGTCATGCTGGAGGACGAAGGGACCGCGCGGATCGGGGTCTGTGACCTCTTCCTGAAAGCGATGGACGGTATCAGGGAACTGGAGCTGTCCCTGCCCGGAGAAGACCTGGTACAGGGAATCCCCTGCGCGACTGCCACCTCACAGGACGGTTCGGTGCACGGCATTATCTGTCCGATGGATGGAACCATTCTCGAGGTGAACACGGATGCTCAGTCGAATCCCTCACTGGTGGAGAAGGACCCCTATTTCAAAGGGTGGCTGTACCGGATATTGCCGCCGAACCCGGAGAACAATTTGCAGTGGCTGAGTTCATAAGGCCTCTAACCAGGCACTGCCCTTTACGTGCAAGGAGATTTTGATGAAGATCATTCTGCTGACAATAGTTCTGCCCACCCTGATCATGTTCTTTTTCCTGAACCTGGCTGCAAGGGAATGGTTTCTCAGGATTCAGGAAAAGAGAAAGCGGGCCAGGCGCGAGGATGCGTTGGCCGAAAGCCTGCGGCTTGATTTCACCCGCGAGTCAAAAACTTTAAAGCGGGTGGAAGTCGAAAATCCGGAGGCCCGCATCCTTTGCGTCGATGATGAGGAAGTCATTCTCAACAGCCTGCGCAAAATCCTCGTACTGGATGGGTACAGCGTCGACACCGTTGAGACCGGGCAGGAGGCGCTCGGATTGATCCGGATGCATGACTACGACATCGTATTTACCGACCTGAAAATGCCGGCCATGTCCGGAACGGATGTGACCAAGTCCGTAAAGCACCTGCGCCCGGATATCGATGTCGTCATCATAACGGGGTTTGCGAGCGTGGAGTCCGCCGTGGAATGCATGAAGCACGGCACGCTGGATTACATTGAAAAGCCATTCACCGAGGATGAGTTAAGGCTGTTTGTGAAACGGGCCCTGATCAAGCGTCGCGACAGAATCGAGAAGCAGTTGAAACCCCGGGTTCACGTGTTGGGTCCGGAAGACAGCGATCCAGGCATCAAGGGAGAATTCTCAATCCCGGGCGGTGTGCATGTTTCGGCCGGGCATTGTTGGGTGAGTCTTGCTGAAGACGGCTCGGCAAGAGTCGGCCTTGATGATTTTGCCCGGAAACTGCTTGGAAGCATGGATTCCATCAGCTTCCCCAGTATCGGCACGAGTGTAAAGGCCGGAAATCCCCTTTTCAGGGTAACCCAGGGCTCGCGCAGGGCGCCGTTCAACGCCCCGCTGAGCGGCAAAATCCTGATGATAAACGAGGCAATCGGTCAAAACTGCTCAATACTCGAGGAGACGCCCTACGGCAACAACTGGATCTGCGTCATCGAAGGCGACAACCTGGATGCAGAACTACCGCAATTAAAGATTGGCAAGTCTGCCGTCACTTTTTTTCAGGAGGACCTGGATCGCTTCAAGGCTTTCGTGCAGAAAACTCTTGGTAACGAGGTTTCTGATCATGAGTCACTTTTCATCGGTGTCATTGAAAAGCTGGACGATGCCGGTTGGGAGACTGCAATGAAGGAATTTTTCGGGCGCTGACCAGGAACAAGCCGATGGACAGGAAAGCCAGCAGCACCTCACCCAAAAAACACCAACACTCGAGACTCCATACTTTCTCGAGCCGGTGAACCGTCCAGCGCCAGCGGGTTGGCAAAAGCCGTATGTATCGAACGCCGCGCACGCCCGTCCCGGACCGAATCGAACGTCTTGATCAGCAGGGCCTCGTTGCGATTCATCTCCGGGTAGTAATACCACCGGTGCGAGGGATTCCAGCTCACCAGCTCCAACTCCCCGACGCGGTCCTCACCGCGCCGCTCGCTCGCCACCAGGTCGGCCGGGTCAAGAGTCGCCGCATCGCAGCAGGCCAGCGGACTATTCAGAACAGGTCCGGCAATGGAACGCCAGACATTGACGATGGCGAAGCGATACCGCAACCGCTCTTCCGCCTCCGCGGCGGTCAGAAAATCCCGCAGACGCTTTTCCGCCGAGGCATCGGTGTAATCATTATGAATCACCGAAGCGGGCTCCCGGCTGGCATGTGCCCCGCGAACGTCGCGCGAATCGGATCGCAAGGTGTGATCGAACACCAGCGCTGAAGAAGCGCCCGTCGCCGCCAGCACCAACCCGGTGATCTCCGCCTCGTAGACGCCCTGCACCCGCGGCAGATCATAAAAATCCTCGATCTGCGTAACATGTGGCAGCAGCGCAAAGCCCTGGCGGTCGAGGCTGGCCGGCGGCTGCAAATGCCGCGCATCCTGAATCATCACCTCACGATCTTCGAACTCGGCGCCGATTTTCAGCGCCGCATCGGCTCCCCCGCGGGACGCAAAGTAAACCGGCCGTTCCCCGGTCGGAACCAGGTAGCGAAGATGGGCCAGCACCGCAAAATTGGGCATGCGCAAATACTACCAAATTAAACAGCCCATGGGCGTTGGCCCAGTGGCTGTCATGTCAGTTCCACGATTAGTTGTTGGTGACATTCATTGCCTAAACGGAAGCGTTACTGGAACCTTGCGGGATCGACAAAGCATCGGCTGATCCCGGCAAAAATAATACAACATTTCCCCCTTTGGACCGGGCATCCGGGCCAAAGTCCACACGTTTCCTTTTTGACTTATATCAATAAAGTTTAATGTAGAAGACTAATTTCATCACCCTGAAGAGGGCTGATATTGGCAGGTTCGACTTTTGTCGCAGGTGCAACCCAGCCGAGCGCACCCCCACCCAACAGCGCTGCGCATCAAGTACAGTGCTAATTCACTTACAGTTTCCGAAAGAGGTGGACTGTTGCTCTTGAGAAGAGCGCTG
The DNA here is from genome assembly GCA_024640025.1 of Chromatiales bacterium. GTDB lineage: Bacteria > Pseudomonadota > Gammaproteobacteria > Xanthomonadales > SZUA-36 > JAHEFT01. Next base: position 20,888 of record JAHEFT010000022.1, on the reverse strand, counting down.
ATTCCGGCTCGGATCCAGCCCCGCGAACCTTAACCTGAGCTTAAATTCAACTTAAGTTACGGTTAAGTTTTCCCTCCATATTCTAGCCCTGCACCCGGCCGGGCAGAGCTAACAAACGCTAAAAACAGCACTGTAAAGCCTCTTGCCGAATGGGTCCTGATTAGCCCTTTTTTACGTCGTATCGCGAGGAGAAAAAAATGAAAGTCAGACTGCCGGCCATATTGAATTCGAATGCGGCTTTGTTGCCAGCTGTTTTGCTGGCCTTTGGCTTGCTGCTGCTCCCTATTGCCGGCCAGGCCGATGCTGGCAATGTTGCCGGCGGCCTTGAGAAATCCGGGCTGGTTACTCCCCAGGACTTCATGGAATATGCATCGATCAATGATGTAAATATCCACGAACTGTATTTCAGCACCATTTTGTATGAAGGCACGGACTCCTGCCTGATGTGCCATGAGAAAGAAGGCCTGGCAGCCCTCGAAATGGGCCATTTCAAGTGGGAAGGCAAAACCGATCGAATCGTCGGGCTCGAAGGCCAGACACACGGCAAGAAAGACCTGCTCAACAACTTCTGTATCGCTATCCCGAGCAACGAGGGCCGCTGCACTCAGTGCCACGCCGGCATTGGCTACAAGGACGATACTTTCAATTTTGAGGATCCCAGCAATGTAGATTGCCTGGCATGCCATGATCAGTCCGGCACCTATTCGAAGGCACCTACCACTGCTGGCGCTCCTCCACCCACTGTTGACCTGAACATCGTTGCGCGGAGCATTGCGCTTGGCGGCGAGCCAACCCGTAAGGCCTGCATCGGATGCCATGCAAATGCAGGCGGCGGCGACAACGTCAAGCATGGCGATATCTCAATGAGCATGGTCAGCACAACGCGCGCGTACGATGTGCATATGGGAACTGATGGCGGCGACCTGAAATGTACCGCTTGCCATGATGCGAACCACGACCCGAAAACCGGCGCGGTAAACCACGGTAATGCCGGGATGTCCCTGCACTCCGTCAACGAAGGCGAAATGAAGGTCTGCTCAGACTGTCACGGCAGCCAGCAAAAGATTCACGCCGGCACCGGCGCCGAATTCATGATCGAAGCGGGTTGGCATGAAAAGCTGGCCTGCCAGGTCTGCCATATCCCGGCCATTGCGCGCAAAACCTCCACCAAGACCGAGTGGTACTGGGCCGATGCGGGTCAGAACATCGATCCGGTTCCCGTTGATCCGGCAACCGGCCGGCCGACCTATGACAAGAAAAAGGGCTCATTTGTCTGGTCGAACAACGTCCGCCCCGTGCTGCGGTATTCAAACGGCAAGTGGGAACGTAAGGTAATCGGCGCCAACGACTCATACGACACTGAACCGGTTCAGCTAGCAGTTCCACAGGGCAGCTACAGCGATCCCGATGCGATGATCTATCCGTTCAAGCTGATGGTCGGCAACCAACCGGTTGACACAGGCAATAAAACGATTCTGGTGCCGCATCTTTTTGGTGCAGCGGGCGGACCGAATCCGTATTGGGGCAAGTATGACTGGAACCTTGCAATGGTTGATGGCGCAGCTTATACCGGACAGCCGTATAGCGGACAGTATGGTTTTGTGGCAACCGAGATGCTGCTTTCCGTGAACCACGAGGTTGCACCCAAAGAGGATGCGCTGGGCTACGGACCTTACCCTGACAGCTGCATCGACTGCCATACTACCCAGGACATTGAATGGGATAAACTCGGTTGGACCGACGACCCGTTCAACGGTGGGGACCGTATACAGAATCCATCGTCGATACTCTCTGCTCCTGAAAACAGGCCCACACGGTAAGCGGTGGTATAAATTGGCCCGGGCGAGTTCCGCCCGGGCCGGTTCACTTTCGATTCTATTGCTCTAAATCACGTGCCAATCTCCGTCAGGTGGTTATTCTTCTCTCCAGAAAAACGTTTAAACTAAGTCAGTCTATGTAATCGTAATGTGGGAACAATAATGAATGTGCGCCTGAACACTTTGCCGAAATTCATCCTGATCATGGTTTTTCTGGCGGCTCTGCCCGGAGTCCTCGCAGCTGAAGAGTACAGCTCGAAGGGCGCTGACAGCTGCCTGATGTGCCACAAAAGCGAAAAATGGGGTGTGATGCCCATTTTCAACACCAAGCACGGCTCACTGACGGATCCGGACGCGCCGTTTTCCAACATGCAATGCGAAAGCTGTCACGGCCCGGGCAACGAGCACGCCAAGGCAAAGAAAAAGTCTGAGGTGAAAGTGCCGCACACGTTTGGCAAGGACGACCTTTCCTCAGTCACCGATCAGAACGGGGTCTGCCTGGGCTGCCATGAAGAACACAATATGGGTTGGTTTGGTAGCAAACATGAGAGCGTTGACGTCGGCTGCGTCTCGTGCCACTCGATCCATGAAGGGCGTGATCCGGTATTCGACCCGCTGGCACAACAGGAGATTTGCTTTGAGTGCCACCAATCCAATCGTGCGGACACCTTCAAGACATCCAGCCACCCCTTGCGCTTCGGCAGTATGGCGTGCAGCGACTGTCACAACGTGCATAATGGCAACAGCGAATCCCTGCTCGTGGAAGATAATGTCAACGACACGTGTTACACCTGTCACGCGGACAAACGCGGCCCCTTCCTGTGGGAGCATGCACCGGTCACGGAGTCGTGTTCATTGTGCCACGAACCCCACGGCAGCAATCATCCAGCCTCGTTGACCAAGCGGCCACCACTGTTATGCCAACAATGCCATGCCGCATCCGACCACCCCGGCGATGCCTACACCAGCGAGGACATCGGAAATACCTCCAGGAGCCGAATACTGCTGGCGCGTGGCTGCATGAACTGCCATAGCCAGGTACATGGCTCCAATCACCCGTCCGGCAATGCGCAGTTCAGATAGGAGGCACGGCAACGATGAAACGTCATATAAAAAATAAACTGTTGGTTGCTTTGAGTGCTTGTATCTTATTGCCATTCAGCAACCCGGGTCTCTCTGACGAAGCGGTTGACCCGCCTGACAAAACCAAATGGGTTTGCAAGCTCTGTGCGATCTCCAATGGATGGTTTGGCGACTGGGAACTGGGACTGATCTACGTTAATGACCCCACGCCGAAATTTGCCGACTACCGTGGCCTGGATGATGATGGGTTTTACCTGAAAGCTGACGGTTATTCCCGTTACCTGAACGCACAGGGCTACTACTTCGACTTTTACGGCCATAATCTCGGACTGGACAGCCGGCGGCTCGATATGCGCGGCGGCAAACAGGGCCGTTACGAGCTACGCGCCGGTTACAATGAAATCCCGAGATACCTGGGTAACGGCACGGTAACACCGTATCTGGGTGTGGGTACCGATACGCTTGCGCTCCCGGGTAACTGGAACCTGAGCGATGGGAATTCATTCATGAATCCCACCAGCCTGGAGAGTAAGCGCAAAACCCTGGACGCAGGCGCCACGATCAAGCTGGGCCATTCCTGGAAAATTCTGGCCAATTACGAACGCCAGAAAAAGGACGGCACGTACACTTTTGGTGGCGGCGTGCTTCCGTTTAATGGCGTGATGCTTCCAGCGCCGCTCGACTACACGACCAATTTGTTCGATGTGGGACTGGAATACGCGGGAAACCGCGGACAGGCCAGACTCGAATTCAGCGGTTCGGATTTCAATAACGGCTACAATTCCGTGACCTGGGACAGTCCGTTTGCGGTGGGTTTTGGTGACGAAGTTTCCCGCAGTGCGCTGGCGCCTGACAACAAGTATTCCCAACTCAGCCTGGCGGGCGCTTTCAGGATTTCGTCCCGTTTCCGGGTATCAGGGAAAGCCTATCTCGGCAAGGCCAAGCAGAACGTTGCGTTCCTTCCCTACTCCATCAATCCGAAATTTTCCGACCTCGAGCTGCCACGTTATTCGCTTGATGGAAAGCTGGAAACCTCGATGTACAACCTGTCCGGCCGCATGTATCTGCGCCTGACTGACGACCTCGATCTGACAGCCCAATACAAGAAGGATGAGCGGGACAACAAGACTCCGATAGATAGCTATACACCGGTCCTGGAGGAAGTGGTCGAGACCGGTCCGTTCAGTAACCGTCCCTACAGTTATGATCGTCAGCAAGGCTGGGCCGAACTGCGTTTCCGGCCGGTCCACAACGTTCGAATCAATGCCGGACTGAAAAGAGCCACACTGCAACGCACTTACCAGGCGGTCGAAGAAAACACGGAAGACTCCTACTGGGGTGAATTCCAGATGATTCCATTGGCGCTTCTGGACGTTCGCATAAAATATGAGAACCTGAGTCGTGATTCAAAGGCTTATATTCCGCAGGGTAACTACGGTCGTGACGAGCATCCCTTGATGCGCAAGTTCAACATGGCCGACCGCGACCGTGAGGTTATAACCTTTCAGATGGATCTATCGCCGATCGACCGGCTGGGCATCAATCTTAGCTACTACAATACAGACGATGACTACAAAAACTCAGTGGTCGGGCTGACCCAGGGTAAGGAGTCCAACGCCAGCCTGGATCTCAATTACGCTTTCAGCAAAAGCGCCACTGTCTATGCTTTTGTCTCCAAGGACCGCATCAAATCACAGATTGCAGGCTCACCCAATGTCAGTACCGGTGTCTGGAAGGCCTTCACGGATGACGAGATACTTACCTGGGGCCTGGGCATTTCCGGCCGGATAAATGACAAAACGAGTTATGGCCTGGATTATGTCTATTCAGATGCCGACGGCAACATCCGGACAGAGACCGCGGCCGACGAACCCCCGTTTCCTGTGCTGAAATCAAAGCTGCGCAATTTGCGGGTCTACGTGAACCACAAGATCAATGACCGCTGGGGACTTGGGCTGAATGCGTTCCAGGAAAAGTATGACTCGGCTGACTGGTATGTGGATGGATTCGGACCCCTGGACGTCAATGGTTTGCTGACCCTGGGTCAGGTAAGCCCGAATTACGATACCTGGGTTCTGAGCATGTTTGCCACGCTGAATTTCTGATCCGGTCCATACCGGTCATATAGGTGACAGTTTCCCGGGGCGCAATTTTCCGGAAGGGCTGCAAAGCGGCCCTTTTCGGACTTCCCATTCTGCTTGCAGGCCTCGTCATGGCAGATCAGTTGAATCTTCCCGCCAACGTTGAAACATACGCCGACGGCAGATTGCCGGTAGAAGACCTCTACAGCACCTACCTGTCACTGCTGGACAGTGGCTGGCAACTCGATGTCGTTGCCCAATCGCAACCGGCCGGGCAGGAGTACGCCCTGCCCATTATCGCTTTACGGTCGCCTCATACGGGGCCGGCGGTCTGGATTCTGTCGGGTATTCACGGTGAAGAGCCGGCTGGGCCTAATGCAATTGCTGCTTCAATCGATGCGATCGCCGCACTGGGCGGGCAGCGCGCCGTCGTGCTGCTGCCCCTGAACAACCCGCAGGGTTATGTCCGCAACTGGCGTTACCTGAACACGGCGACTTATTCCGAAACGGTCGAAGGCCAGAGCGTAGGCGATTCTTCGCACCTACTGACTAATCCGGAAAATCCGCAGATCAGCCGGGCTCCAAAGGCGTCCAGCCCGGAGGCTGATGCGGTAACCGGCTACATACTGAGCATGGCTGTGGAGTACCCGCCCGTGGTCAGCATAGACCTGCACGAAGACAACCTCATCGATGCGGGCTACGTTTATTCACAAGGCGTTCTTGGAGCTACCGAGCCCCTGGCCCTGGCCGCGGTCGAGGTGTTGGCAGCCACAGGCATTCCGCTGAAGATGAGCGGCGAAACCCGCTTCGGCGAACCGGTCACCGGCGGTGTCATCGGCCCGGTGGTGGATAGCTCGATCGATGAGCTGATGAGCGCTGAGTGGATTATTGTCGATGGCCGGCTGATCGCCGGGCCGCACGCGACCACCGTGCTGGTGTTCGAAACTCCTGCGGCCCAAATCAGCCTGCAAAGCCGCGTCGGGGCCCACGCCGCCCTGCTGAAATTGCTGGCCGCAGAACTGGCCCGGTAGAAACAGGGTACCCGCGAACCATGCTACGAAAATTGCTGCTTCCCTTCATTTTCCTTCTGCTCGGATATGGTTTCTGGGCCAGCGCGGAATTCAAGACGGTCACTGCCGGCGTGGCCATTTTCCTGTTCGGCATGCTTTCCCTGGAAGAGGGCTTCAGGACTTTTACCGGGGGAACGCTTGAGAAAATCCTGAGAAGGTCAACCGACCGCATCTGGAAGAGCATCACTTTCGGCATCGTCACTACCTCGGTCATGCAGTCCAGCTCACTGGTTTCGGTCATCACGATTTCATTTCTCAGCGCCGGTTTGCTTGAACTGGCGCCAGCGATAGGCATCATCTTTGGCGCCAACCTGGGCACCACGACCGGCGCCTGGCTGGTGGCGGGGTTTGGTCTCAAGGTCAATCTCTCGGCCTACGCCATGCCGATGCTTGTGTTTGGAATCGTTTTGGTTTTTCAGTCGGCAAAAAGCCTGAAAGGCACGGGTTATGTCCTGGCCGGGCTCGGTTTCCTGTTCCTTGGTATTCACTTTATGAAAGAGGGCTTCGACTCTTTCGGAAACAATATCGACCTGGCGGAATACGCCATGACCGGTTATGCAGGAGTATTTGCCTTTGCCGGGATCGGTATCCTGGCCACCGTTGTGATGCAATCCAGTCATGCCACGCTCGTGTTGATCCTGGCGGCCCTGGCCGCGCAACAGGTCAGTTACGAAAACGCCCTGGCCCTGGCAATTGGTTCCAATGTCGGCACAACCATTACAGCGATTATCGGTGCGTTGGGTTCCGGCACCAATGGCAAACGACTGGCCGCAGCCCACCTCATCTTCAACGTCGTAACCGGCTTGATCGCCATCATCGGTATTTACCAGTTGATAGACCTGGTCGGCTGGATCAGTGCACACCTTGGTATCGGGGCGGAAAACTATACCCTGCAACTGGCTGTATTCCACAGTCTGTTCAACCTGATCGGGATCGTGGTGATGTTGCCGCTGCTGAACCAGCTGGTTCTGTTCCTTGAGCGGCTGATTACTGATGAACCCGTCGAGGTGGAACATCCTGTTTATCTTAATGAAGCACTGAGGGAAACACCCGATGCCGCCGTTGAGGCCGTCAGGAAAGAGACCGTCCGGCTTTACGACCTCGCAGTGGACGTTATGACCGAAGGCCTGAACATCCAGCGGGAAATGTATGAATCCGGCGAAAAACCCAAGCGGGTCGTTAAACAGTCCTCGGATGTAATAGAAGAAGATATCGATGACCTGTACGAAAGAAAGCTCAAGGCGCTTTACGGCGCCATCGTCGAATTCATCATTCATATCCGCGGCGGATATGCCGAAGGAAAGCTGAAAGAAGATCTGAACCACAGCAGGCAAGCCGGGCAACACGTGATCGAAGCGGTCAAGGGAGTAAAACACCTAAGAAAAAATCTCAGCCATTACATGCGTTCAGACAACGTCTATATCAGAAAGGAATACGACAAGCTGCGCCGACTGATCGTCCGCGTCTTGAGACAAATCGACCTGGCCCGAACCTCGGAGGATAAACAGGCCGCCATGCTGTCGCTGAACAACATCAAGCTTGAGGTCGGGCGGAAAACTGAAAGAATCAGTAACGGAATTGACCCATTAATCCGTGATAATGAAATCAACGTGGCCATGGCGACCTCCCTGATGAACGACAATTCCTACTGCCGGGAAATTTGCTGGGATTTGTTGCGGGCCGGTTCAACGCTGTTTTCGACAACCGACCGGGATGAGAAAAGCGCAATGCAATCCATTGCGTTGGACGAACACGAAATTTCCGAAATCATGGCAAGCAGGAAACAGGAATAGATTCGATGAAAGTACGAAAGATGCTCGACAAGCTAAAGGACATCCTCAGCGAGGAAAGACAGGCTCAACTGGTGAGATACTCTTCGCTAAAAAAGGTACTGAAATCGCTTCGAAATGAGAAAGTCAGACTCGAACACGAACTGCATCATGCGAAAAACCCGGAAGCCCGGCTGGAAATAGATTCACAACTCAAGATCATTTCCGCACAGCGAAAAAAAGGCATTGCGGTTCTGAAGGAGCTCAAGAAGGAACGCAAGAAACTCGCGTAAGAGCCGCAGGTAAGCGAGACTCCTTTATTGCCGGATGACCCAGTATAATGACCTGATGACAGGCAGTGGCCCGGGAAAAACCCAATATCGTCTGATTGCACTCGCCATTTTCGTGGGAGTGCTCAGCGCGGTGGGAGGTATTTCGTTATGGAATGTCATGCACAGCCCGCAACAGTCGTCGACGGCGACACTCATGGTCCTGCCGGAACCCAGGATTATTGCGGATTTCGCCCTGGTTGACGACCAGGGCCAGCCTTTTTCCCTCGAAAACCTGCGCGGGCAATGGTCGTTGATGTTTTTCGGTTTCACCAACTGCCCTGATGTCTGTCCGAGCGCACTGTACGACCTTAACCTGGTCACTGAAAAACTCAAAGAGCTGCGCGGTGAAAAGTTTCCCGGCACCCAGGTTGTATTCGTGTCTGTTGATCCGGAGCGGGACACGCCCGAAAAGCTGTCTGAATATCTTGGCTATTTCAATCCCCACTTTATCGGCGTGACAGGAACCCAGGAGCAGTTGGCTCCTCTGACGATGCAGCTTGGCATCGCCTATGAGATCGAAGAACACGAGCCCGGCGCCGATAAATACAACGTATACCATTCAGTCAGCTTTCTGCTGACCGACCCGGATGGGAAGCTTTATGGCGTGTTTCCCGCGCCGCATGATGCCGACAGGATCACCAGCGACCTGGTAACAGCCATAGATTGATTGAGTTCTGTGCCGATATCCGATGCTATGATGAGCGAAAAGGCATAAGCTGAGGCGGCAAATTGAATTCCGATCTCCGGCAAGGATTCTATCTCAAAGATCTGCTGGTTGAACCTCTGAAGGGGCAAGTCACCGGCAGGATTCGGTCTGTTCACCTTCCACCCAAGGCCATGGAAGTTCTGTTATGCCTGGCCGAAAACGCCGGCAAGTTGGTGTCGAGAGATGAGCTGGCAGAACACGCCTGGGGTGCGGGTCATGTAAATCCGGAAGCCCTAAACCGCGCCATCCGGGAAATCAGAAATACCCTCGACGACCCGGTGGACAAGCCCGAATATGTGCAGACCTTGCCAAAACTCGGTTACCGCCTGATGGTCCAGCCGGTTCCACCGGCACAATATATTTCCAACCGATCAGCCGCCCCTGCACAAACATCCCAGGGCGGCAAACTTGGCCTGATCGAAAACCTGAAACAACGCGGGGTCCTGGAAACCGCCATCGCGTATCTCGTGCTCGGCTGGCTGATTGTCCAGGTTGTGGACGTCCTGTTTGATCAACTTCACTTGCCCGACTGGGCCGGCACTTTCGTTACCGCCGGCGTAATCGCCGGTTTTCCGATCGCCATCATACTCTCCTGGTTTCTTGAGCTGCGGCATGGGCGCGCAGTATTGGATGAGCGTACACCAGGGGATGCGAACCGAAAGCGGTTCAGCCGGACCTACGTATCGGTGATTGCCGCGCTGGCCATCGCTGCCGTCGTCGTTTTTGTATACGACAGGAACGTGGGGCTGCCGGAAGCGCAGACAGCTGAAATCACCACCGCGCTCGAAAAAGAAAAACTGCCGCCCGTACTGGACAATTCCATCGCGGTGCTGCCCTTTTTCAACATGGATGGAAGCACTGAAACCCAGATTTTTTCACAAGGTCTGGTCGACGATGTCATCACGCGTCTTTCCCGCGTGCCGGGTCTGCTGGTGTCATCGCGGGGCGACGCCTTTACGCTGGAACCCAACTCCGCGTCACAGAAAGTCCGGGACCGTTTGCGGGTTGCCCTCTATGTAGAAGGCAGCGTCCAGATCCAGGGTGACCGGATGCGGATCATCGTTCAGCTGATTGATTCAGCAACCGGTTTCCACGTACTGTCGCGCAGCTTCGATCGCCTGCGCGAGGATTTCTTCGACATTCGTGATGAAATCACGGCACTGACCGTCGCCAACGTGCGGGTTGCGTTGCCGCCGGACACCCAGGCTGCCTCGAACATCAGCGGTGACGACCCGAGCCTTGACGCCTATGTCCTGTACCGCAAGGGTGTCGATACTTCGCGCCTGCCCCGCAGCTTAGAAACCCTGGAGTCGGCGATTTCATGGTTCGACGCCGCATTGGAAATCGATCCTGCATATTCCGCTGCCCTCGCCGGCAAGTGCTACGTCTACGTGCTGGCCTACCCGGAGAGCGATGACCCCGGCTACATCGACAAGGCCGAAACCACCTGCGCCCGGGCGCTGGAACTGAACCCCAACCTGGATATCGTTCACCGGGCGCTGGGCGACTTGTACAGCGCCACGGGAAAATATGACCTGGCTGAATCCGCCTTCCTGGAGGCGCTGAAGATCGATCCGAACAACGCCTCGTCATTAGCCGGCCTGGGAACCATCTACATGCTGCAGAAAAAGTCTGAAGAAGCAGAAGCCCGCTTCAGGCAGGCCATCGGGCTGCATCCGGGTGACTGGTCTGCTTACAACAGGCTGGGCTATTTTTTGTATAAATCCGGGCGTTACGCCGAAGCTGCGGAACAGTATGGAATCGTGGTTGCGCTCGATGACACCAACATGACCGGCTTTACCAACCTCGGCACGGCCCACATGCTGGCGGGCGACTTTTCCGCGGCCGCGCCGGCCTTTGAGAAGGCGATTAGCATCGAGCCCACCAAGTCAGCGTACACCAACCTGGGCCTTATGTATTACTACCTGGACCAGTTCGAAGAATCGATCAGCGCTCACAGCCAGGCCATCAGGCTTTCACCGAATGACCACCTGGCCTGGTCCAACCTCGGCGACGCACTGTGGATAGCAGGCAAGCAGGAACAGGCCAGGGATGCTTTCCAGACGGCGGAAGAACTGGCCAAGACCGCCCTGCAGGTGAATCCCAACGACCCGGGCTACCTGATGGATCTGGCCTGGATTATGACGATGCTCGACCGGAGACAGGAAGCTGACAAACTGATCGACCGGGCGCGTACGCTGTCACCTGATGATCCCTACGTCCACTACTACGCGGGGCTGATGCATTTACACAATGGAAATACCGATGCCGCGATGTCGTCATTCGAGCGCTCGCTGGACAAGGGTTACTCTCTGGAAATGCTGGCTGCGGACCCACAATTGTCTCCGTTACAGGGCGACCAAAGACTGGAAAAACTGATCCGGCGTGGCAAGTCAGGCTGATTGAACTACTATTAAAGATGTGACAGTTTCACTGAGGAGAGAAAAATGCAGCAAACAGACGATCAACTCAAGTCCATATCGAACGGTAAAAGTCCCGTGAATGTTTTTTATGGCGACTCCCAGTTGAGGGTCGAGCCACCCTTTGTGTCGGTGAAAAAACACACTTCGATAGAGTTCAAGCTGAATCCTGTAAAGTCTCCTGGCAACGACCCGGCGGGCGTTGATTACGATGAGATAATAGTGACCATCATGGGCAAAAATACAGAAGGCAATTGGCTCAACGTAAGCGGCAAGGGTAAAGGCGCCAAATTTGTGGTTGATGCTCCTGATCCTGGGGCGACTGCGTGCACGTATGAATACACGGTGACAGTTCAGGGAGTCGGCCAGCTGGACCCACGCGCGGAAGTCATCCCCTAGTCCGGTTCATCACCGCCAGTGGAAGTTACTGCCCGGGTGGCGGCTATTTGGCAAAAAACCGCGAATTCTGTTCCGACGCGGCTTCCAGCACGTCTCCCCGGAACTGCGGCGTGTCGAGTAGCCGGTAGTCCCAGTCGCGCACCTCGAACAGGCCACTGGGAAAGGTGATGGTGACCTGGTCCGGCTCGATCAGCGCGTAATTGTAGTAACTGCCTGCCACCAGCCAGTCCCATTCCTGGCCGTCGAACAGGTTGAATCCGACGCTGTAGTCAGAGGGCGGGTTTGAACAGCCCAGAAGTTCTTCCATCAGCGTTGGAACGACATCGTAGTGTGAGGTTCGGTGTTCAACAACTTCTCCATGGGTCCTTCCCGGCCAGGCAATCACCATCGGGGTCATCAGCTGGTGACGCGTGTAGCCCGAACCATGTTTTTCCAGCTTTGCGTCGCTTTCACCAAACTCTTCACCGTGATCGGACGTGATAATGATTGCCGTGTTTTCCAGCAGGCCGCGCTGCCGCAAATCTGCAAGAACCGTTCCGACCAATTCATCGACGAAATGGACGGATGTCTGGTAGCGCGCGAATTTCTCGGCCTGGAATTCCCCTTCCCCGGGAGAAAACTGCACCGGGTAATCCGGTGGAAAATCCCCCACCGTCGTCGAGTCAAAGAACAGAAACCCGAAAAATGGCTTGGCCGGGTCGCGTTTGTCGAGCCATTCAAACCACTCTCCGGTCATCTTCCTGTCGCTTTTCCAGGAGGGATCGGATTCCGGTTCGGTCACGATACGCAGATCCGGCACGCGGGCGAAAGCGGTTCGGTCAAGCTGGACCGGGCGGTACAGGGTCGCGCTGCTGAAAAGGCCCAGCTGATAGCCACTGGCCTGCAGCTGATCGAGCAGGACCGCGGGCCTCGCCAACGCAACAAAACTGTTCCAGTAACCTGGCGGCAGGCCGTAAAACAGGCTGAACATACCCATGCGGGAGGAGTTTCCACCGCTGAAATGGTTGCGGAAATTAATCCCCTCCTCACGGGCGAAACGGGAGATATTCGGTGCCAGCCGCGGTGTCAGAACACTTCCGCGCATGGAGTCGGCAACAATCAGCACAAGGTTGAGCGGGTCGGCCTGTGTGCATTGCATCGGGTTCAGCGGGTAATTCAACAGCCTTTCGTCCGGCTCATCGAGGCTTTTTGCCATCTGCCGCGCCAGTCCGCGCTCGCGTGCCTCCTTGACATCGACCAGGCCGAATTTCGTCATGAAAGATTTGGCGGTCACACCCCTGTACACGGGCAGTTGCTGGCCGAGACTGGTCACGGGCACGTAATACGCTGCATCCGCCCAGGCATGAATGGATTGTGCAACGATGACCATCAATCCGCACATCACTCCCAGTGCCGCTCCATAACGGCGTTTTGGTGCGTTTATCCAATTCCAGACGGCCCGTGCCAGGACCGATTCGAAAAATAATCCGATACAGAAGATAACAGCGGCGAATACCCAGCTTGGCCAACCGAGGATCCTGATAGTCAATGCATTGATGTGAAAACGGCTCTGCGACCAGAGCAGGCTGTCGAGCATCATCAGGGCGATCATGCAGGCAAATAACAGGACCGCCACAACGGTCAGAACTCGCCGGCGGGGAACCACCAGGATGAGCGGCGTCAGGAGAACGAACAGTGGCGCCGTGGCGAGCACCACGTGGTGCCCGATATAAACGGATACGAGGTAAATAACGGACAGGACACTGTCGACCGGTACTGTTCCACTGAAATAACGCAGACTGACTAGCCCTAAAACCGCCGAGTTGGCGAGTGCGAACCAAGCTGCCCAGCGAAACAGTACTTTTCGTAAATTGGTATCGGCCATAATCTCAATCCCACACCAGCGGCTTGCGGACAATGCGATTAGAATGTACGGGATCGGAGAGATGTTAGACGCAATGAAAGACCGGAATCAACTACTGGTTTATGCTTATCCCCGGCTGTCTAAAACAGACCTGCTGTTTTTGCGGATCGGCGGGAATGGACTGGGCAACCTGTTGCTTACCTGGGCCCGTTGCCTGGCGGCATCGGAGCATCACGGCTGGCGCATGATCTGGCCTACCTGGGCGTCATTCAAGCTAAAAAACTGGCGCGTCAATCCCTATGATCACCGGACATATACCGCCTTGTTCAAACCCAATGAACGCTATGTCACGGGATGGCGAAAACCCTGGTGCCTGGCTCGATACCGATGGGTGGGGGAACCGGCCAGGCAAGACTCCCCGGTACACCCGGGTTCAATTGTCGAATTTCGCGGGATGAAAGATTTTTTTGCTCCGTTCCGCGATAAACACGCCCTGATTTCGGAAGAGTTGCACCGGATGACTCGAGCAGAACACCTGGCCGCTTACTCCGAACCCAACCCCGCTCCCATTGGTATCCATGTCCGGCGTGGAGATTTCATCCAGCGTGCCAACTACCAGGATACCATCACCGATCACAATAGCCTGCTTCCCTTGAAATGGTACATCGATGCGCTGCAAGCAGTGAGGGAAAAGGCGGGAAACAATGTTCCAGCCTTTGTTTTTTCCGATGGAACGGATGCAGATCTCGAAGGCCTGCTTGCCCTAACCGGGGTTAGGCGGGTCGATTACGGCTCAGGGCTAGGCGATATGCTGGGCCTATCACGCAGCCGCCTACTGATCGCGTCCGGTTCCACGTTCAGCATGTGGGGCAGCTACCTCGGCCAGGTACCGACGTTATGGCATCCGGGAAAACTCGTCCAGTCGTTGTTGATTGAAAACCCAAATCAGGAATTCGAATGGACTACAGGAGACCCTCTGCCTGACTGGATTCGAGACTACCTCAACCCGGATAATACTCTGCCAGGGCACGCATCACGTCCCACCGCGCGATAACACCCACCAGCCGGCCGTTATCAACGACGGGGTAACGCTGGAAGCGGCCGTTGATGAACATTTCAGCCAGGGTGAGGATGCTCTTGTCAGGGCTTACATATTCCGGATCGGGACTCATGTGCTTTTTCACCAGCCCACCGGGTTCGCCGTGGTAGTAGCCTTGCAGGGCCACCTGCATGCAGTCCCGTTCCGTCAGCATTCCAACCAGTCTTCCATGCTTGTCCAGCACGGGGGCTCCAGAAATATCGAGTCTAATCAGAAGCTTAGCTGCGCGTAACACGTCCATTTCAGGATCCAGTGTCTGAAAATCTTTCTTCATGTAATCTGCAACCTGCATTGATCTCTTCATCAGGATTCACCTTCCGGCTCAGTTTGAGCCAGCTCATGCCGGCCTCTTTTTGGGCAACCTTCGCAGCGCGGCGCTCCCGGCGGTTTGCTGCCGCAACCGCCTCTGAACGGTTTGCCCGAAAACAACAAACCAAAACTCATACCCAGGCAACTGAGGCCGACAATGATCAGTGTTCCCAGGAAGACATCCACAACGCTATTCTCCAAAGTCATCAAACAACACGTTATCTTTCTCCACACCCAGATCTTCCAGCAATCGGGTGACTGCAGCATTCATCATCGGCGGCCCGCACAGGTAGTACTCGCAATCCTCCGGTGCCGGGTGGTCTTTGAGATAATTTTCGTACAGAACGGTATGGATAAATCCGACCAGTCCCGTCCAGTTATCTTCCGGCAGAGGATCCGACAACGCCAGGTGCCAGCTGAAATTGTCATGACTTGCCGCCAGCTCATCGAATTCATCGACGTAGAACGCTTCGCGTAAACTGCGCGCCCCGTACCAGAATGAAATTTTTCGCTTGCTGTCGAGCCGTTTGAGTTGGTCGAAGATATGCGAACGCATCGGCGCCATGCCGGCTCCTCCGCCAATGAAAACCATTTCGTTGTCGGTTTCTCTTGCCAGGAATTCACCATAGGGCCCTGAGACGGTGACTTTGTCGCCCGGTTTCAGGTTAAAGATGTACGAAGACATGACGCCAGTCGGGACTTTCTCCATCAGGTCCGGCGGCGGCGTAGCGATGCGGACATTGAGCATGATGATGTCCCGCTCTTCAGGATAACTGGCCATCGAGTAGGCCCGCATGGTGGGCTCGGTTACTTTTGACTCCAGATCCAAAAGGCCATACTGGACCCAGTCGGCCATGAATTTTTCGCCGATGACGAAGTCGGAGTATTTCAGTTCGTGAGGGGGACACTCGATCTGAATATACCCTCCGGCCTTGAAATCTAGCAGCTCACCCGGGGGCAGTTCCAGCACCAGTTCCTTGATGAACGTGGCGACATTATCGTTCGAACGGACGGAGCATTCCCATTTCTTGACGCCGAATATGTCTTCCGGCACGTGGATATCCATGTCCTGGGTCACGCTGACCTGGCACGCCAACCGTTCACCTTCTGCAGCAGCCCTCCTGGAGATCAGGGTCTCCTCCGTGGGCAACAGGACGCCTCCTCCGCTCAGCACCTGCACCTTGCATTGACCACAAGTCCCGCCGCCGCCGCAAGCCGATGGCACGAAAATTCCCGCATCAGCCAGCGTTCCAAGCAGCCGCCCGCCGGCCGAAACGGAAAGGTCGCGCTCCCCGTTCACCTTGATGGTCACATCGCCCTGCGGCACCAGCCTGGCACGGACCCACAGGATCATCAGGGCCAGCAGGAGCATGAGCGCGGTAAAAACGAAAACGCTGTAGAGAATTTCCTGCATCCGATTTTCCTAAAAACTCAAACCCGCTATGCCCATGAAAGCAAGTGAAATCAGCCCGGTCGTGATAAAGGCAATTCCAAGGCCCTCCAGGCCCGCGGGTATATCGCTGTATTTCATCTTCTCTCTCAGGCCAGCCAGCATCACGATGGCCAGGGCCCAGCCGACCCCTGCGCCCAGACCGTAAGCAACACTCTCGGTGAATCCCAGGTCACGCTGCACCATGAACAGCGAGGCGCCCAGGATGGCGCAGTTGACCGTCAACAGGGGCAGAAAAATGCCCAGGCTGCTGTATAGAGCGGGGAAAAAGCGGTTCAGCACAATTTCCAGAATCTGGATCATCGCAGCAATCACGGCAATCTGGCTGAGCAAACCCAGGTAGCTGAAATCCAGGTGTCCGAGACCCGCCCAGGCCAGTGCGCCGTCACGCAGCAAGTAGTTGTAGATGAGATTGTTCAACGGAACGCTGATGGCCTCCACGACGATAACCGCAACACCCAGGCTGATCGTCGGCTTGACCTTGCGCGACACGGCCAGGAAGGTGCACATGCCCAGGAAATACGCCAGGGCAAGATTCTCGAGAAACACCGCGCGGAAAAACACCTCGAAGAATTGAATCATGACCGTTTCTCCTTCTCCGGCAGCGGCGCTGGCCTGAAGTCGGCCGCTTCTGTCTGTTCCGGTTTCCAGCTGCGGATGGCCCACACCAGGAAGCCGATGATGAAGAAGGCGCTGGGAGGCAGCAACAACATGGCGTTGGGCACGTACCAGCCACCTTCGTGAACCAGTTCCAGGAGCCGGTGGCCCATCAGCGACCCATTACCGAACAGTTCACGGATAATCGCCACTACAATCAGGATCAGGCTATACCCCAACCCGTTGCCCAGCGCGTCCAGTATGCTGGTGCCCACCCCGCACTTCATGGCGCAGGCTTCTGCCCGGCCAAGCACGATACAGTTGGTCACGATCAGGGCGACATAAACGCTCAACGTTCGCGCAGCATCAGGCAGATAGGCCGTCAACACCTGGTCGATAACTGCCACGGCCGAGGCGATGATGGTGATCTGAACGATGAGGCGGACACTCGACGGGAGATGTCTCCTGACCAGGCTGATCACGATGTTGGTCATAACCAGCACCGCGGTCAGTGACACACTCATGATCAGTGACGAGGTGAGGGAGTTGGTGATGGCCAGCGCAGAGCAAATGCCGAGGATATGCAGCGTTATCGGATTCTCTGCCAGTATGGGTTTGATGAATGTGTCTTTTGCGGACATTTAGCGTTCCCCGCTTTCCTGCCTGTTCAAGGCGTCCAGAAAATCACGGTAACCATCCGGACCAAACCAGTAACGAATCATGGCTGTAACGGCATCTCCCGTTACCGTGGCCCCAGTCAGCGCATCGACCTCGTACAGCCAGGTCGACGAACCCGGCTCCACCTTGCCGTGGTTGACCGCGAAGCGCAGATCGCCCACCTCGTCGTATATCCGCCTTCCCACCCATTGCGCCTGCCATTCGGGACGCATAATCTGGTCTCCCAGCCCGGGTGTTTCGTTCTGCTCGTAAAAGGTGGCGGCAGCGATCGTGTTGAGATCCGACTCCAATGCGATGTAGCCGTAAATGGTCGACCACATACCGGTGCCATGAACCGGCAGGATCAGCCGGTCCAGTCGGCCATCGTCCTTAAGCACCATGTAAATCGGGGCATAGCGGCTGCGGCGCCCCAGCGCTGCCAGGTCCTGGTCGGTGGGAATATCGACACCGAGCTCCGGATTGTTTACCGCCTTGCGCTGGTTGAAAGACAGGGGGTCGAGCTCGTCGTTAAACATGGCCTGGTCGATGTCCAGGATGCGCACATCCATTTCACGGTAGATCTCCAGCATTTCTTCATCGCTGGGAGTGACACCCTGCTGCACCAGGCCAGTCAGCTTAATGATGTTCCGGCTCCGTTCCACCATCTGGTTATTGAGCTGGATCGGTCGCAGGATGACGACGGCTGCCGATACCAGGGAAGAGCACACCAGCGCGGTTACCAGCACGACCAGAAAAGCCTTGATGGGTGAATTATTATTCATTGATGCCACCCTGCAGCCTCAACTTGCGCCTGCGGATGTTCTTTTCTACGACCACGTAATCAATCAGCGGCGAAAACATACTGGCCAGCAAAATGGCGAACATAACGCCTTCATAATGAGCGGGGTTACCGACCCTTATCAGCACCGTGAGCGCACCGACAAACAACCCGAAACCCCAGCGACCCTGGTCGGTCATGGGGCAGGTAACCGGGTCCGTCGCGATGAACGCCACGCCAAATACGAATCCCCCGAGCACCAGGTGCCAGTACCAGGGCATGGAGAACAGCACATGATTGGGCGCTATGGCGTTGCACACCATCACCATCACCATCATGCCAATGAATGCGCCCACCATGATTCGCCAGGAGGCCATGCCGGTCCAGACCAGGAACCATGCGCCGAAGATGGCGGCCAGGGGAGAAGCCAGCCCGAATGCCGCCGGCTGGTTACCCAGAAAAATTTGCATGAAACTGTAATCAACCGAGGCGATGACCCCGATTCCGCCTTCGTCGGTGACCAGTTCGAGTACCGTCGGCTGGTCATAACCGGCTACAGGCACCCAGGCGCCGGGCGCGTACATCAGGTCCGGATAGGAAAATATGAGAAAAGCCATCCCCAGCAAAGCCGGGCTAACCAGGTAGCGTCCAGAACCACCGTAAATCAGTTTGCCCACGACAATACCGAAGGTCATGCCAAATACCACCTGGTAAAGCGGAACCGTGGCGGGCATCAGAAGGCAGAACAGCCAGGTTATGGCCAGCAGGCCTTCATCCACCCGCTGACGCCGCACGGTTGCAAAGAGGGTTTCCCAGAACGTGCCAGTGAGCAGCGCGGTGAGAAACACCGGGAAAAAATACAACATTCCATGGGCCATGCAGGCCAGGATGCTGTTGTAATCGAAGCCGATACCCGACTGGCTCAGAAGCCAGGCGCGCCAGCCCGGCACCGTTACCAGCTGAAGGTCGGCGATGGCGATGTTGGTCTGGTGGCCCAGGCTCCACATACCAACCACCCAGGCTGGAATACTGGCAAAAACAAACGTGTTCCACATTCGGTGCACGTTGTTGGCGTCACGGATATGCGGCGCAGCGCGGGTTACCGTGCTGGAGGACCAAAGGAACCGGTTGACCAGGGTCAGGAAATTTTTCACAAACGGGTTCATCACCCTTCCCTTTGAATCTGATTGAGGTTCAGCCGCAGGAACAGGCTGTAATCAATCTTGGCCGGGCAAACAAAGGCACACAGGGCCAGGTCTTCTTCGTCCAGTTCCAGGCAGCCCAGGGCCTGCGCCTGTTCCGTGTCCTTTACCAGCAAGGCGCGAAACAACGGGGAAGGCAGGATGTCGAGCGGCATGACTTTTTCGAATGCCCGCATCGCAACCATGCCGGTGAACCGGCCATTCTGTGAGGTGGGCAGCGCAAACTTGAAGCGGTGCCCTGTTTTTCGCTTGAAGGTCCTGGTGGCGCTGTAGCGATGAGGAAGGATATCGGTCCAGCCCATGAAACGCCTGGTGCCGCCTTCTTCGATCACCGACACCTGATCATGGTAGCGGCCAAGGAAGGCAAGATCCTTCTGGGCCGTTCTTCCGCCCAGCACCGATCCGGAAATTACCCTGCAGGAGCCCGGGTCAATGATCTCGCCCGCAGTCAGTTCCTTTATGGAGGCCCCCAGCCGCGTTGCAATCAGCCTCGGCTTGCCAACAGATGAACCGCTTAGCGAAACAATCCGTTTGTAGTCTATGATTCCTGCCCTGAACAACTTGCCGACTGCGATAACGTCCGGGTAACCGATATGCCAGACCACCCTCTCCTGGCTTACCGGATAGAGGTGGTGTATGTGTGTCCCCGGCAGCCCGGCCGGATGAGGGCCGTGAAACTCGACCACCCGCAAACCATCGAATTCCGGTATCTCGATGTCCCAGCCCGGCGCCGTGCACAGGTTCACCATTCCGCGCGTCAACCGCGTCAGGACCTGCAGACCGGCGGAGAAGGCGCCGACCTCGGTGCGGATCACCACGCGCGGATCGGGCGCCAGCGGCCGGGTGTCCATGGCGGTGACAAAAATGGCTTTTGGGATGCTATTCGAGTGCGGGACCTGGCTGAACGGCCGGGTGCGGAAGGCCGTCCACAATCCTGATTCAATCAGACGCGCAACGATTTCATCGCGCAGCAGCCGGTTCACCCGTTCCTCGTTCCAGCCTTCGAAAACGGGTTCCTCCAGGCCAGACTGTTCGAGGTCGACGACAACCGTGTGCAATACGCGCCTTGAGCCGCGATTGATCGCAACAACGGTGCCTCTTCCGGGCGAACAATATTTTACCGCCGGATCGCGCTTATCGATAAACAACGGATCCAAAGGACCGACCTTGTCGCCTTCAGTCACCAGAAGTCTTGGCTTGATTCCGGCATAGTCGAGACCACACAGCGCCGCCTGTGTAACAGGCGCCGCCGAATGGATAGTTTGTTCCGGCTCGC
>JAHEFT010000102.1 GCA_024640025.1 Chromatiales bacterium | reverse complement strand
CATTTCGGGGGCCGGGTGTTACTTTCACCATGAGTCAAATTCATTCATTCAGGGACACGTTAATGATCAAATGTGTACTGCCTGATCCAGCCGGGTTTTTCGAAATCCGGTTCGAGTCCATCGGAGGGCTCGGCGCCCATGCGGCCGGCCAGATACTGGCGCGCGCCGCCGTTCTTAAAATGAATCTCAACGGTTCCCACTTCTCGTCCTATGGTTCTGAGAAGAAGGGTTCCGTGGTGCGTTCGTACATACGGTTAGGGGCAGCCGACAGGCCGATTCGTACCAGCGCCCCCATCGATTCACCCGATGCGATGGTGGTCTTTCATGGCGCACTGCTCGAGCAGGACATCACCATCGCGGGTATGAAAGACTCTGGAACGCTGATTTACAACGGGAGCGAAGGCGAAGTGCCAAAACTCCTCGGGAAGGTTCCTGCGGGCGCACGGATTGTCAGAATTGATGCCACCAACATCGCCATCGAGGAATTGTCACGTCCCAATGCTGTTCTTCTTGGAACACTGACGGCCATGGAGCCCTTCCTCGATGCTGATATCGTTCTTGAAACCCTGACCGAAAAATTTGCGCGCCGGAATCCGCAGGCGGCTGCCGCCAACGAGCGGGCCTTCAAGCGGGGCGCCACCGAATTCGAAGTTCTCGATGGGGTTGGCAAGGGCAGTGGGGATCTCCCCGCTATGCGCCCAAGCCCGGTGCTGGGCTATCAGACCGCGCCGATTGGCGGCGTCATTCCCTATGCGGGAAATACGATCTCCAACGATCTGTCGGCGTCCCGGACCGGTTGGATGCCTTTGTTCACAGACAAGGAATGCGTTCATTGCGGCCTCTGCGCCACGGTTTGCCCTGACTTTTGCCTGGTATGGACGCATGAGCAGGTAAATGGCGACGTGCCACAGGTGCGCCTGAAAGGTATCGACTACCAATATTGCAAGGGTTGTATGCGCTGTATCGAAACCTGTCCCACCGAGGCCATGACGCGTGTAACAGAAACCCCCGGACTGGCGGACCAGCTTTGCGTGCCGCTATTTGCACACAGTGCCAACAACCCATGAGGTGAAACAGGGAGGAAAAAATGGCCACTGAAATCCATTCGGTTCTGCAGGATCCCACCGACGGCGGGTACGAGGGCGGAACTGTGCGTCAATCGAAAGATTTCCTGAGCGGAAACGAGGCAGCGGCCCAGGCGGCGAGGGATATCGGGTTTCACGTCATGGGGTATTTCCCGATCACACCGTCTACCGAGGTTGCCGAAACGCTCTCGAAAATGCAGGCCAATGGCGAACATGAAATCGTCATGATCCCGGCCGACGGCGAACATGGCGCGGCCGGCATCTGCTACGGCGCTGCCCTGGGTGGCGGCCGTGTTCTCAATGCCACTTCATCCCAGGGTTTATTGTACTCACTGGAACAACTTCCGGTACAGTCTTCCACCCGCGTACCAATGGTGCTGAACGTTGCGACACGGGCCATTTCCGGTCCGCTGGATATTCGTTGCGACCATTCCGACATCTATTTTGCACTCAATACCGGCTGGATCATCCTGATGGCGAGAGAGCCGCAAGCCGTCTATGACATGAACCTCGCCGCGATCCGGATCGGTGAACATGCCGACGTGCGTCTGCCCGTCCTGGTTGCCTATGATGGTTTCTTCACCAGCCACCAGAAGCGCAGGGTGGAGTGCATCGAAGACATGGAAGCCCTGAAGAAGTTCCTGGGCGCTCCGGACACGCCTTACACGGCGCTCGATCCCAGGCATCCCGTCACGTTCGGGCCGTACATGAACGATCCCGACCTGATCAATAACAAGAAGCAGCATTCTCTGGCCATGGAGGCCGCGCGCCGGGTGATACCGGAAGTACTGGAGGAACTGGCCGGACTCACAGGGCGTCATTGGCCGGTTCTGGACTGCTATCGCATGGATGATGCGGATGTCGCGCTCGTAATGCTCAATTCTGCAGCGGAAACCGCCAAGGAGGTGGCCGATAAGCTGCGCAAGGATGGTAAAAAGGCGGGCGTTCTGTCGCTCAACGTTTTGCGGCCATTCCCCGCAGACCAGATTCGAAAAGCCCTGGCGGGCGTCAAGGCCATCGTGGTGGGTGACCGCGCCGATTCCTATGGCGCCGACGGCGGTAACCTGTCGCTGGAGGTTCGTGCCGCGATCCAGGTCGATCCGAACAACCGGACCCGGGTGCTGACCCGTATCTACGGCCTGGGCGGTAAGGATTTCGATGATTCCGACGCCGAGGAATTTTTCCAGCTGGCGCTGGAAACGGCCGAGACAGGGCAAGTTGAGGAAGTGTTTGCCTACCACGGCACCTATGCCGGTGATCCTGAACTCAAAGTGGCTCACGGCTTGCCGGCGATCGAGACGGCCGAGGTAAGCCGCGGCATGGCGACGGTCCGGGAAGACACGGAAACCGGCAAGCTCCAGGTCGAACTCAAGCCCCTGTGGGCCATGGCCGAAGTACCGGGCCGGATCGCGCCGGGACATGGGGCTTGCCCCGGCTGCGGAGCCTTCCCGGTTCTGCACCAGGTGTTCAGCGTGCTGGAGGGTGACGTCGTTGTGCTGTTCCAGACCGGTTGCGCGATGGTGGTGACCACCGGTTATCCGAAAACGGCGCACCGGGTTACCTATATCCACAACCTGTTCCAGAACGGCGCGGCCACGCTTTCCGGCCTGGTCGAGATGTACCATGAACTCCTGCGGCGCGGCGAATTGCCGGACTCCCCGGACATTACCTTTGTGATGGTCACCGGCGACGGCGGTATGGACATCGGCATGGGCGCCGCGTTGGGCGCCGCGCACCGCAATCACCACATGATGATCCTGGAATATGACAACCAGGGTTACATGAACACCGGCGCCCAGTTGTCCTACTCCACCCCGCTGGGACACCGCACCTCTACCAGCGAGGTCGGCGCCCGGCGCAAAGGCAAGGCGACCCAACACAAGGACACTGCACAGATTTTTGCCGCCACCCACGTGCCTTACGTGTTTACCGCCAGCGAAGGTTACCCTGAAGACCTGATGCGCAAGGCGGCCAAGGCCCAGTGGTATGCCAAGCATGAGGGCCTGAGTTACGGCAAGATCCTGTCCTTCTGCCCGCTCAATTGGACAACTACCGACGACGCCGCAGAATCCGTGCTGCAGGTGGCGATCGATTCCTGTTTCTTCCCGATTTACGAAGTGGAGCGGGGCATCACCAACATTACCTACGATCCCGAATTGCTGGGCCGGCGGCGCAAGATCACCGACTGGCTCGGCCAGATGGGCAAGACCAAACACCTGATGGCCAAGGGTAACGAGGAACGGCTGGCCTCCATCGAGGGCGAAGTCGAGCGGCGCTGGCGGCGCATCAAGGCGATGCACGATCATCCGGAGCTTTAAACCATGGTTAAAATTGTCGAGAAACGCCAACTCACACCCATCACCAAGCTGTACCGGGTTTATGCGCCGCTTATTGCAAAAGCCGCTCGAGCAGGCCAGTTCGTGATTGTCCGCGTGCGCGAAGGGGGTGAGCGTATACCCCTCACGATCACCGATTATGACCGTGACAGCGGTTTACTCACCATTGTCGTCCAGGAAGTTGGCGCCACTACCCGCCGGCTGGGTGAACTGCAGCAGGGCGAGGAAATCCTGGATATGGTCGGGCCGCTGGGTGAGGCGCCGGATATTCCGTCCGGCGGACACATCGTCGGGGTGGGCGGCGGCTATGGCTCAGCAGCCCTGCTGTGCCTGATGCGTGAACTGAAGGACCGCGGCGAGAACACCACCATCATCATGGGGGCTCGCGAAAAAGACCTGCTGATCCTGTCCGATGAGCTCAACGAAATTTGTGACCACGTCGAGATTTGCACCGACGACGGCTCGGCCGGTTTCAAAGGTTTCGTCACCGAGCGACTGCAGCAAATGATTGACGGCGGCCCTCCCGGGCCTCCGGACTACGTGATCGCGATCGGCCCCATGGCGATGATGCGCGCGGTGGAAAAAACAACACGCGCGGCGGGCATTGCAAACGCGGCCTCGCTGGATCCGCTGATGATTGACGGGACCGGCATGTGCGGTGGTTGCCGGGTAACCGTGGGCGGTGAAACCCGGTTTGCCTGCGTTGACGGACCGTTTTTCGATGCTCATGAAGTGGACTTCGATGAAGCCGTTTCCCGCAGCAAGATGTATGTGAAACAAGAGCAGAAGGCGGCCGCATGCCAGCGGTCAGCCGCAGGAGCAGCCTGATGCCTGTAAAACGCGCTGATAAAACCCCGATGCCGGTCCGAGAGGCCAACTTGAGGGCTCATGATTTCGAAGAAGTCAACGAAGGTTATTGCTTCGCACATGCCATGTTCGAGGCAGAGCGTTGTCTGCGATGCCAGGATCCGGTCTGCATAGACGGTTGTCCGGTGCGGGTGCCCATCGCCGATTTCATGCATGCGGTTGCCGCGGGTGACATGCCCAAGGCCGCGGAACTCCTGCGCACGGCCAACCCCCTGGCGGCGATTTGCGGCAGGGTATGTCCGCAGGAAGCGCAGTGTGAAGCGAATTGCCACATGACCAAGCGGTTCGGCCCGGTCGCCATTGGCCACCTCGAGCGCTATGTGTCCGACTGGGAGATGGAACAGCCCATCAATGACGAGGTTGCGAAACCCTGGCGCGATGAAAAGATTGCGATTGTTGGTTCCGGACCATCCGGACTGGTATGCGCGGGCGAACTGGCACGCATGGGATACACGGTCACCGTTTTCGAAGCCCTGCACGCGCCAGGCGGCGTGCTGCGCTATGGGATTCCCGAGTTCCGCCTGCCAAACTCCATCCTGGACTGGGAAATCCAGTCGCTGGAGCGGCTGGGTGTGGAGTTTGTCAATAACGTCATCATCGGTAAAACCCTGAAGCTGGAGCAGCTGTTCGGCGAAATGGGCTATAAGGCGATATTTATTGGAACGGGCGCCGGTTTACCCAAATTCATGGGCATTCCCGGTGAGAGTCTGAACGGCGTTTACTCGGCCAACGAATTCCTGACACGCATCAACCTGATGCAGGCTTTCGATTTTCCGCGGTCAGAAACTCCATTGAGTGTCGGCAAACGCGTGGCCGTTATCGGCTCCGGCAACACGGCCATGGATGCCGTTCGTTCTGCTCTTCGCCTCGGTGCCGAACACGCCATGGTGGTTTACCGGCGCAGTGAAAATGAGATGACGGCCCGGATCGAAGAGTATGAACATGCCATTGAAGAAGGCGTGGAGTTCCACTGGCTGACCAACCCGATTGAAGTGCTGGGTGAAGACGGCTGGGTCACGGGGCTCAAGTGTTTGCGGATGGAACTGGGCGAACCCGATGAGTCCGGCCGGGCGCGCCCTGTGCCGATCGAAGGCTCCGAGTTCATATTCCCCGTTGATAATGTTGTACTGTCGATCGGCACGCGGCCGAACCCGCTGCTGCACAAGGCGACACCGGAGCTCAAAACCCATTCCTGGGGCGGCCTGCTGGTCGATGAACGCCAGGTCGAGACCACGGTGCACCGGGTGTATGCCGGTGGCGATGCCGTAACCGGTGCAGCCACTGTTATCCTGGCCGCCGGCGCCGGAAAACGGGCCGCTGAAGCCATCCACGCAGACCTCTCAGTCGACCGGGAGAAATCCGCCACCAACTAACCCACTATCGCGGCTGAAGCCGCTCCTACAAACCTCGCCAGCTTGTAGAATAGCGGCCTTGAAAGCCATGCGTTACCGCTTTACGTAGCGGTATTGCTCGCTCAAGCGGCGCAGGCAGCTGTCAAAAGTCCGGCTGATCTGGGTCGTGTTGCGGATCCGTTCGATCTTGGGCCAGGTGGCGCGCCGCCCCTCCAGCATCAGGGCTTCAAGCTCTGCAGGTCCGATATTGGTAAACATGCGACTCAGGCTGAAGATACTCCGTTCGGGATAGATCGTAATATCACCGCTGTAATTCTGGCGGGCGACGGCGTGTGCTTTCTTGATGACCGGCCCCAGTCCCGGCAGGTGGAAATGCTGTTGAATCAACTCCAGCAGGTGTTCAAACTGGACGATGGGCGCCTTGATGACGACATCCTGGATAAACGGAAGAAGACCCGTCTCATCCATTTCCTCGTTGAGGAAGGGAACAATGTGGGGATTGGTCTGGCTGACGATGTAATGATTGACGTTGTGTAGCCGGTTGACCTTTTCTTTCGGGATGTCTTCATGCACAGACCCGTCTATCCAGCGGTTTTGCGGCATGTAGGCTACGGATTTCCCCGCGAAATTCTTTGCCCGAAGCTGTACTGCAGGAAAAATTCCCGGAATGGCGGATGAGGCCAGGGCAGCCCGGCGAATCAGCACGTTCGGCGCGGTCAGGTAGTTAAGTAGCCTGGGAAACTGGTGGGAGTCAGCAGGCGATATCGAAATGTTCAGTATGCGGTTGGTGTGCTCATAGGCCTCGAGGAAAGTCATGTCAGGAATATGCGAGTCGATGGCCTTTTTCAGCAATTTCTGGTCAAGAACAGCACCGCCCTTCATCAATTCGCTGGCGTTGGAACGCCGGACCCATTCAAAATTCCATTCCTCCCGGTTGAGCAAGGCCTCCATTTCTTCATCAGTATGGGTCGCCAGCAATCCGGCGATAATGGAACCGGCGCTTGAGCCGGTAACGACCCGCGGCAAAATGCCCTGTTTTTCCAGTTCCTGGATCACGCCGAGATGGAACATTCCGAGTGCTGCACCGCCGCTCAGGAGCAGGGCGGAACGGCCGAAACTGCGGGCGGCGCGCTTGAGAAACCTGCGTTTTCGCATCGGCGGCAGCGTTTTTACGTCGCTGTCGGTCAGCAGGTCGAGCGCGGCGCAAACTTCATCCATGTACTGGTTGACCAGTTTCTTGGTGCCGGTCCTGGCATGCTGATACATGGCTGGATTCGCCATGTTGCCGAGATTGCCGTGGAGTTCCTCGCGCAAACGGAAAATGATGAGGTCGATATTTCGATCACGCCTCAGTTTTCGCAGCAATCTGACCCGGGAAGCGAGCAGTTGGTGATCGTAGTCACCGGATTCAGGCTCATCCCGCCATTGGTCCAGCTTTTCCAGGCTGTCCAGGGCCAGTGCGGCCTCGTGCCATTGTTCGTAGCTGGTGGCGGAGGCGAGGGCTTTTTCGTAGTTGGATTTGGCTCGGCTCATTTTTTGACAATATCAGCAGAAATCTGCAAGCTTCCTGAGCGGGATCAAGAGTCTCGCACAAAAAGAAATTGACTCACCCCATTAATGACGTCTCGGAGACAGAACAAGATGACGACAAGACGAGAATTCCTGACAATTTCGGCCGGAGCATTGGCCCTGCAAGCAAGCGGCCTGGCGGCTATAACTCCATCAAATCGTCCACTCGACATCCTTGTCCTTGGCGGCACAGGGTTTCTCGGCCCGCACGAGATCAATTATGCCCTGTCCCGGGGGCACCGGGTGACCATGTTCAACCGGGGCTCCAATGCCGGCATGTACGGTGACGCTGTCGAGGAATTGGTCGGAAACCGTGACAGCAATATCGATGGCGGGCTAGCTGTTCTGGCG
This sequence comes from Chromatiales bacterium, assembly GCA_024640025.1. Classification (GTDB taxonomy): domain Bacteria; phylum Pseudomonadota; class Gammaproteobacteria; order Xanthomonadales; family SZUA-36; genus JAHEFT01. Next base: position 1,079 of record JAHEFT010000102.1, on the reverse strand, counting down.
GGTGACAGAACCTGGGACGTGGTGATCGACAACTCCGGATACGTGCCGCGGCACGTGCGTGACAGCGCGGAACTCCTGAAGGGCCGCTGCCGCCGCTATATCTATGTATCGACGGTTGCAGTTTATGATTTCGACGCAGGCACCAGCGTTTTTCCTGAATCGGCAAAGCTGGCCGACCTTGCCGACCCTTCGATAGAGGAAGTGACAGGGGAAACCTACGGGCCCCTCAAGGCGGAGTGCGACCGCATTGTCCGCAACATACTCGGTGAGGTCTGCACCGTCGTGCGCCCGACCTATGTCGTTGGGCCGGGCGACCACACCGACCGGTTCACTTATTACGTGGACACCGTCAATCGTGGCGGTGATGTTCTGGCGCCGCCAGGACCGGAACAGGAAGTTCAGTGGGTGGACGCCCGGGACCTGTGCCCATGGATCGTGACCCTGGCTGAAAAAGATACGCCCGGGATTTTCAATGCAGCGGGGCCGGCATCACCAGTGGACCGGTCAGGATTGATGTGGGGGTTGCGGGCAATGACGGCAGAGCCGGTTACTTTCTACTGGCCTGGCCCGGAATTGCTGAGCGAACTCAATATCGACATGCCGATGATGCCGATGGGCAGTGAACACTTCGTCAACACGGCATCGATGGCAGCCGGGATTGAATACCGTTCCCTGGCTGACACGGCGACCGCGACGCTCGCATGGTGGCAGTCACAGACCGCAGAGCGCCGCAGCAATCCACGTCGCTGGCCTGACTCGGAACAGGTTGCTACCGCCATCGCCCGCGTGAAAGCTGCGCAAAGTGCGGACTGATTCTGCTCAGCAAATTCTGCAAGCGGCCATCCAGGCCGGCTACCTCGATGAGGAGCACCCGCTCGCGGCATTTGTCGACACCAACGGCGTCGCCAAAACCATTTCTTCGCTGCACCAGTCTTTCCCTGATCACTTTATCCATACCTTTGCCGCCAAGGCGAACGCTATGAGCAGCGCGCTCAGGCTTGTAAAAGCTCAAGGTATGGGCTGTGAAGTCGCCAGTCCGGGTGAACTGGAGCAGGCGCTGCGCGCCGGTTTCGAGCCGG
>JAHEFT010000150.1 GCA_024640025.1 Chromatiales bacterium | reverse complement strand
AGGCGGCGATGGACGCGTTTTCACGCTGTGCTTCCGCCGAATACAGTGATACCGGCGTCGCATTCACGACGATCAATATGCCGCTGGTGCGCACACCGATGATCGCACCGACGAAGATGTATGAAAATGTCCCGACCATCACGCCGGAAGAGGCTGCGGAATTTATCAAGCAGGCGGTCATTTACCGGCCACAGCGTATCGCCACGCGTCTCGGCATCTTTGCGCAGACCCTGCACACGGTTGCGCCAAAGGTGGCCGAAATCGTCATGAACAGCGCCTTTCGGATGTTCCCGGATTCATCTGCCGCCAAGGGCATTTCGGAACAGCAGGAACAGGCATCGCCCGAACAGATCGCCTTTGCCAGCCTGATGCAGGGAATCCACTGGTAGGAGCGGACAAACGTGCTGGCCGTGCGCCCGTCAATCGGGCGCCCCTTGCTTTCAGGGGTCAAGTGTTTGTAGGGCCGGCCTGTTTCAATATGACCCGCGATGTGGCCTAATTCCCGGCTTTCACGTCCTGGCATAGACCGGAAAAATAGAAAATGGCGAAGTTCGTACCTGTAGAAATATTTGACCTGGTGATCTTTGGCGGCGTCGGCGACCTGGCTTTGCGCAAGCTGATGCCGGCCCTCTATCATCGCGACCACGATGGCCAGTTGCCTGCCGGTTGCCGGATCATCTCCGTTGGCCGCAGTACCTTCAGCAACGACGAATTCCGTGCAAAGGTCGGCGGATCCTTGCGGGAAAAGCTGCCGGATAGCGAATTCTCCGACGAGCTTTGGGGGTCATTCTCGCAACGTTTGCAATACGTAACGGCCGACGCCCTGGATCCGTCCAACTGGCAGGGCTTGAAGAACGTGCTGGACGGGTTCGAGGATCGCATCCGGGTTTTCTACCTGGCCACTGCGCCAAAGCTGTTTGGTGCGATTGCATCCGGGCTCAGCCAGAACGGGATGATCACCCCGGAAGTCCGCATCGTGCTGGAAAAACCGGTGGGTAACGATTATGCCTCGGCGCGCGAGATCAACGACCGGGTTGGCGAGTGCTTTCCGGAAGACAGCATATTCAGGATCGATCACTACCTCGGCAAGGAGACCGTGCAGAACCTGCTGGCGCTGCGCTTCGCCAATTCGCTGTTTGAGCCGCTCTGGAACCGCGGCAACATCGACAACGTGCAGATTACCGTCTCGGAAGACCTCGGCGTCGGCGGCCGGGTCGAATTCTACGACCAGGTTGGCACCCTGAGGGACATGGTCCAGAACCACATGATGCAACTGCTATGTCTGACCGCGATGGAACCCCCCACCAGCCAGGACCAGGAAGCGGTCCGGAACGAAAAAATGAAGGTTCTGCGCGCGCTTAAGCCGATCGGGCCAGCGGAGGTCAAACGCAGCACCGTGCGCGGTCAGTACCAGGCAGGCGCCATCGACGGAGAGGCGGTCGATGGATACCTCGATGAACTGCGCGGCAAGGACAGCCGCACTGAAACCTTCGTCGCGCTCAAGGTGCAAGTCGACAACTGGCGCTGGTCCAACGTGCCGTTTTATCTGCGCACAGGGAAAAGATTGAAGAAGAAATATTCGGAGATCGTCATCCAGTTCCAGGCGGTCCCGCACTCGATATTTCCGGAGTTGATCGACGCCCGAACGGCAAATCGCCTGATTATCCGGCTGCAACCTGATGAGGGCGTCAAGCTCAGCCTGATGGCCAAGGACCCGGGCCCCGGGGGCTTCGAATTGCGCCAGGTCGCCCTGGACTTGAGTGACTGCGACTCCGGCGGCGCGCGCTATCCCGATGCTTACGAGCGCTTGCTGGTGGAGGTCATTCGCGGCAACCCCGCGCTTTTCATGCGCCGCGACGAGGTCGAATTCGCCTGGCGCTGGATCGACCGGATCATCGCTGGTTGGGACGAGTCGGCACAGCCGATCGAGGCATACGTGGCCGGCACGTCCGGACCGACCGCCTCGTCGCTGATGCTGGACCGTGAAGGCCGTTCGTGGTTTCCCGATTGAGAGCATGAACGGCCTCGTCGAGTTGCGGACCTTTGAGTTCAGGAATGCTGCGTCCACGGCGGCGGCAGGTCTACTTGCGGGGCTCGTCAAAAATGCGCTCGAGACCGGGCCCGGCGCGCAGGCGTCACTGGTGGTAAGCGGCGGTTCGACACCAGGCCAATGTTTTGAAATATTGTCGCGCGAGGCGCTTGACTGGTCCAGGGTGACCGTCGTACCCAGTGACGAACGCTGGGTGCCGGCCGATGAGCCCGACAGTAACGAGCGTTTGATCAGGTCGCGCCTGCTCACCGGTCGGGCTGAGCCGGGCAGGGTGCTGCCGTTATATCGCGCGGGGATCGAAGCGGCCGGGGCGCTGCAGCTGATAGAGCGCGATCTTGCGCGTCTGCAGCAACCGTTTTGCGCTACCTTGCTCGGCATGGGCGAAGACGGGCATTTTGCCTCGCTGTTTCCGGGTTTCGCTGGTTTGCAAATGGCGCTCGACCCCCGGTCGCGGACGGCCTGTGCGCTGGTGCGAACCGCCGCTAGCCCGCACCTGCGAATCAGCC
>JAHEFT010000149.1 GCA_024640025.1 Chromatiales bacterium | reverse complement strand
AGCCAGTTGCCATCATCGGTTCGGGTCACGTAACCGGCCTCAAACAACATGTCGAGCAGCGCCGACAGCACCGGCTCCGTAACCCCTTCCAGTGACTCCAGCAATTCCTCATTTGCCAGTGACTTGCCTTTGAGCTGGGCTTTCCACAGTTGGCCAACCAGCCGGAAGGCGAGTAAGAAGCCCCATTTTTCGGGCCAGCCCCAATCCACCTTGCGGTCATTGAAGGTGGTAAGCGAAGCCGTCAGCGACGCACCGAGCAGAATGACCATCCAGACCAGGTAAAGCCAGAACAGGAACATCGGAACGGTCGCCAGGGCGCCATAAATAACATTGAAACTGGCGTTTGCCACGAAGAACACGAAAGCCTTCTTGGCCAGGGCGAAAAGCAGCGCGGACAGAAAGGCGCCGACCACCGCGTGGGTCAGGTGTACACGACGATTCGGAACCAGCCAGAACATCAATGAAAAGGCGAACCAGGACAGCGAGAAAATGCCAAACGCACGCCAGTTTGAACGGCTGACCGCGCCTTCAGCCAACTGCTCGAACGCCGGCTGTGCGCTCAGCGCCAGGGCGGCACCCAGGGCCAGCGGACCGAGCGTCAGCACGGCCCAGTACATGATCAGCCTGTTGCCCACGCTGCGGGACGTGGGCACCCGCCATATCAGGTTGAGCGCCCGTTCGATCCTGATCATCAGCAGCAGGGCGGTCAGGATCAGCACCAGTGTGCCCGTCAGGGTAAGCTGTCCGACGCTTTCCAGAAAAACGGCCAGATAGGTTTGTATCTGGTCCCCGGAGGCAGGTACGAAGTTGCTGAAAACGAACGACCTGAGTTGCTCGCTCCATTGCTCAAAGACCGGGAACATCGATGCCACGCCGAACACCACCGCCAGCAACGGCACCATGGAAAGCAGGCTGGTATAGCTCAGGGAAGCCGCTTCGTCGAACAGCCGGTCCTCGCTGAAATGGCGCCAAACGTGCGCGGCCAGGCGCCTGACACGGGGGATGCTGCTGAATGATTGCAGTACGTTCACATGGTCCTCCGGGTTAAATTCAGGATAAGCCAATGACCACGGGTATTGGTTCAAGGTGTCTGTATAATAATCAGTCGGTTCAAATATTGACAGAAGGATACACGCTTGAAAGTTCAAATACTCCACAACCCGCGTTGCTCAAAATCGCGCGCCACGCTTGAATTGATCAGGGAAAACGGCACCGAGCCCGAAGTCATCCTCTACCTGGAAAATCCCCTGGATGCCGACCAGTTGTCCGCCATACTGCGGAAGCTCAAAATGAAACCCAGGGACCTGATGCGCAAGGGGCAGCCGGAGTTCAAGGCCATGGGCCTGGACAACGCGCAACTGGACGACCGGCAGTTGATCGACGCCATGTTGAAGGCGCCCATCCTGATCGAGCGCCCCATCGTCCTGGCGAACGGAAAGGCCCGTATTGGACGTCCGCCCGAGGCCGTACTGGAAATCCTCTGAACCGCTGGACACGACTGATGGTGGCCGCCTACCTGGCTACATTGATCTGGCAACCCGTCTGGCACTGGCTGCTGCCGCAACCGTTCGGCTCCGGCAGCGCCTGGCTGGCCATGGCCGCCAGTTTGCCGTTGCTGATTCCGCTTTTCGGTATGTTCCGTGGAAGTTACCGAAGCCTGATCTGGGCAGGCTTGCTGCTGATGCTGTACTTCACGTTGGGCGTAATGGAAGCCTGGAGCAATGCGCCACAACGGCTGCCCGCCATGGTGCAAGTCATCCTGCCGGTGGTTTACCTGTTCGCCTTCAAAAAGCGCAACCAGCAGCGGGCCTGATGTTCCGTTTCAGTTGGCCTGGTTTTGCGCCTGCGGTGGTTCCGTCTCTTCGATTTCCTGCAAGGCTTCCGGACGCAGGATAAAAAATTGCCGGTACAGGGCATTGATGCGGGTCAGCGCATAAACCAGGCTGCCTGGCATCGAGGCCTGTGAGCGCACCGCTACAGGTTGCCGTGACCAGACCTCGCGAAAACGGTCCAGTCTTTCCTGGGAAATGCGGCTGACCGATATCAGCGGCACATTGTCTTCCCTGAATCGCCGCAGGGTCCGCCGCTCCAACAAGCCAGAATCACCGGCGATCGCCGTGCGAATGGCGTCGTCGTTGTGCAGGGACTCAGGATAAAACAGCAACATCTGCATACGCAGCATCGCCTTGGCCGTAGAGACTTCTGACATTTCTTCGTAGAGTGATACGTCACGGCCCTGCGGATTGCGGTAGTTGGGCAGCAGGATGCGTTGGTAAATCTCCAACTGTTCGGCACGGTACAATGCTTGCAGGTGCTGGTTCAATCGGCTCAGGATATCCGGGGCCGGCGGTATGTCCAGCGACGTGACACCGATACCGGTTACAAACCAGTCACGCCATTCCGCGCCACGGTCCCAGTTGCTTTGCAGCAATCGCGAAGGAAGCTTCCTGGCCGCGGCGAGGTAGGTGAGCCGGTTGGGTACGATTCCTCCGCGGTCTTCACGCAGAGGCGTGACCATGCGGGTTCCCACCCACTCGACCGGGCAGCTGTCATCCAGCACTTCCTGCGAAGCCT
>JAHEFT010000101.1 GCA_024640025.1 Chromatiales bacterium | reverse complement strand
TTCATTCGATTCCCTCCTCCCGGCGGCGCTGCTTGACCTGCTGCCAGAGTTCCTCCATTTCATCCAGTTCCATGGCTTCCAGCGCTGCGCGGCTGCCCGCCGCCTCTTCCACGGCACGAAAACGCAGTTCGAATTTTGCGTTGGCCCGGCGCAAGGCCCGGGCCGGGTCGATTTTCAGCTGCCGGGCCAGGTTGGTCACCACGAACAGCAGATCACCCAGTTCGTCTTCCATCGCCTCCCGGTCGCCGGAACGCATGGCCTCGAGCATTTCCAGCGCCTCCTCGGTGAACTTCTCCATCACCGGCTCGGGCGAGCCCCAGTCAAAGCCGACGCGCGCCGCCCGTTTCTGCAGCTTAACCGAGCGCTGCAACTCAGCCATGCCGCGTGGGACCCCATCGAGCACGCTTTGCGCGCCGCTTGCCTCGCGCTCCTTTGCCTTGGTGTGTTCCCAGGCCTCGGTTTGCGCGGCGGCATCCAAAATACCCGGCTCCGCGGATTCACCCCGGGCAAACACGTGGGGATGGCGGCGGGTCATCTTGTCGCAGATGGCCTCTACAACGTCATCAAAACCGAACGCGTTCTGTTCCTCGGCCATGCGGGCATGGAAAACCACCTGGAACAGCAGGTCGCCCAGCTCGTCCTTCAACTCATCCATGTGGCCATGCTGGATCGCATCGGCCACTTCGTAGGCTTCCTCGATGGTGTACGGGGCGATCGTCGAGAAATCCTGTTCGCGGTCCCAGGGGCAACCGGTTTCCGGGTCACGGAGTTGGGCCATGATGTCGAGGAGTTGCTGAATTTTGTATTGGTTATCTATTTTCATTCTCCATTTTTCTTGGGAGTCAGCCCTGCCGGCGATTTGAGTCCATGCCATGGTCGGAAGCAACCTTGCCCTGTTCCGGACACGCTCAAGCCATCCATGGTCGCTCTGCGGCTGTTCCCGACAGCCGAAGGTCCTGAACAGGGCAAGGCCGCTCCCTCCTTCCGTAATGCGGTACCAAAATCACAGCAGGGAAATAGATCGAGGTAAGGGGGCAGGCGCCCATTGGCAGGACAATCGCTTGTCGGGAACAAGCGCTTAGTGAACAGGGATGTCTTGAACGTGTCCTGGCAATGGGCACCTGGCTCCTTGCCGGGTTCGGAGTGAGATCGCGGTTGAACCCGCTACCACAGTCTTTTCCCAAACTTTCAATCTCAGCACCAATTTTATACTCCATCATTAGCTGGCAGGGATGGTGAGTTTGATCATGGCGCCGCCCAGATCACTGTGGGCAATGGATACCTCCCCGGCGTAGGCCGTAACCAACTCCATCACGATGGCCAGGCCCAGGCCGTGGCCTTCAGCCTGTTCATCGCCGCGCGACCCTCGCTCCGTCAAACGGTCCCATTGTGATTCATCGATGCCAGGCCCGTCGTCCTCAACCTGCATCCACAGGCCGGGCCGCGGTGCGGCGGGATCCAGCACTCCGGCGGTGACGCGCACTTTACCGGCTCCATATTTAAAGGCGTTATCCAACAGGTTTCCTGCCAACTCCAGAAAATCGCGTTGCTCTCCGTAGAACTTCAATCCGGGCTGCAGTTTGATCCCCGCCTCTATCATTTTGTGAGAATAGACTTTTTGCAGGGAATCGAGGATCCGCTGCAACTGGGGCTGAACATCGATGGGTTCAGCCAATGTGCGGCGTGCGGTGCTGCCGGCGCGTTCCAGGCGGGTGGCGACCAGGCGGCTCATTTCATCAACCGCGCTTTGCATCGAGGCCTCCGCCTCGCCGCCGTGCATGGGAAGCCCGGCCTGGATCACCGCCAGGGGGGTCTTCAGGCTGTGCGCCAGGGAATCCAGGGCGTTGCGGATACGTGCCTGGTTGGATTTCTCGGTTTCCAGCAGGCGGTTAACGTTGCGCACCAGGGGTTCGAGTTCTTTCGGATAACGCCCATCGAGACGGGCTGCCCGCCCCGATTCGATACGGGCCACGTCACCCGCCACCCGTCTCAACGGCCGGAAGCCGAAGAAAAAAATCACGATCTGGGCAATCACCAATATCCCCCCGGCAGCAACCAGGGACCGCCATAAACCCAGGCGGAAGGCGCTGGTTTGCTGCAGCAGCTCACCCTCTTCAACCAATACCGACACCGTGAACGGCTCGATGCGGCCATCGGCCAGTTGCCAACCGACACCGTATTGAAGGGTGAACACATCGCCGGCCTGAAGGGGTTCATGGAACGACATCCGGCCCGGCGGCGCCTGCGGCAGGTCCGGCCATTGCATCCCGAGGGAAGAAAGGGAACTCCAGTCCCCGCCCGCACCGCTCACCCGGACATAGACACCGGATGCCGGCTGGGTCAGGCGGGGATCGCTGAACTCCCCGTCCACCGCCAACTGGCCGTCTCCCCCGACCTCCATGGCGGCCAGCACCAGGTAAATGTAAGACTCCATGCGGGCTTGCAGTGAGGAAACGGCTCCGCGCGTATTGGCGGCATCCAGCGCAAGGCCAACCAGCCCCAGTGCAATGACCAGGACGAGCGTGGCAACCAGAACCAGGCGGCTACGTAGCGAGAAGGCTTGCAAGCCGGTAACCCCTGCCGCGGAGCGTCTCGATCGGGTTGAGGGTGCCGTCGGGGTCGAGCTTGCGACGCAGGCGGCCAACGAACACCTCGATCACGTTGCTGTCGCGGTCGGCGTCCTCTTCGTAGATGTGCTCCGACAGGTCGGTCTTGGTCACCACTTCATCGGGGTGCATGACAAGGTAGTTCAAAACCTTGTACTCATAGGTGGTCAGTTCGATTTCCCGGCCGTCGCGGAAGACGCGCTGCCCGGTCAGATCAATCGTGATCGGGCCGAGCTCAACCATGGGCTGGGCATGCCCGCCAGCACGGCGCATCAGGGCGTTGATCCTGGCCATCAGTTCTTCGACATGAAACGGCTTGGTCATGTAATCGTCCGCCCCGGCTTCGAGACCGGCCACCTTGTCCTGCCACCCGGACCGGGCGGTCAGCACCAGGATCGGGAAATCCCGTCCGCGGCTGCGCAGTTTGCTTATCACTTCGAGCCCGGGTAACTCCGGCAGGCCCAGGTCAATGATGGCCAGGTCGACGGGAAACTCCTCGCCGAGATACAGCCCTTCGATGCCGTCTGCCGATACGTCGACCGCATAGCCGGCGGCACGCAGACTTTTACTTAACGTCTCCTGCAGCCTGGCGTCATCTTCTATCAGTAATACCCGCATGGTGTCGCCTCCCCGGGACTCAATTGTCCCGCACGGGAATCCGCACGGTTTTCACCACGCCGTCCTTGGTCAACAGCTTGATGACATGGACCCGCTTATTGCCTTCCTGCACGGTCCGCGCGGACAACACCTTGGCGTTGTACTGCCGGGCCGCCTGGCTGGCGGCTTCATCCAGGGTCTGCGCCCACGCACCGGTCGGCATGGCCAGGGCCATGGCCACGGCAAGGGCCAATTTTGCGATCCATCTCTTCATGTTGTTCATTCTAGTGCATTCTCATGAACCGCGACTGAACCGGGGGCAATCGCAATCCCCCGCTGCATGTGATCGAGCGCCTGGAGCAGGAGCCGATCGTTGCCGGCGTCCAGGTGGGCGTTCTCGCTGATATAGCGCCGCCAGCGCCTGGCGCCCGGAAGCCCCTGGAACAACCCCAGCACGTGGCGGCTGATGTTTTTTACAGGCACTCCTTCAGCGCTCTGCCGGCGGATGTACCGCGTCATGATTCCGACCGCCTCCTCGCGGCTTTCCACGCCCCTTGATCCGAATATTTCCTGTTGAAGCCCGGCCAACAGCCAGGGCGTATGATAGGCCGCCCGGCCCAGCATCACGCCGTCCAGGGCATCGAGCGGTTCGATCGCTTGCGCTTTCGTCGTTATGCCGCCGTTCAAAACGATAGTCAGTTCGGGCCGCTCAGATTTCAACCGGTACACCCAATCGTGGTGCAGCTCCGGCACATCCCGGTTTTCTTTCGGGCTGAGGCCGGCCAGCAGGGCTTTGCGGGCATGCACGATAAATACCTGACATCCGGATTTTGCCACCTCGTCCACGAAGTTGCTGAAATAGTCATAGCTAAAACAGTCATCGACCCCCAGGCGGGTCTTGACCGTGACCGGAATTTCGACCGCGTCACGCATCGCCGAGACACAGTCGCGCACCAGCGCAGGTTCCAGCATCAGGCAGGCCCCGAAACGGCCGCGCTGGACCCGGTCGGACGGGCAGCCCACGTTCAGATTGATTTCGTCGTAGCCATACTCTTGCGCAATCCGGGCGGATTCGGCCAGGTCGGCTGGATCACTTCCGCCCAATTGCAGCGCCAGCGGATGTTCTTCCGGGTTAAAACCGATCAGGCGCTCCAGGTTGCCGTGCAGCACCGCACCGGTCGTCACCATTTCTGTGTACAGTAAGGCCGAAGGAGCCAGGATGCGGTGAAAATACCGGCAGTGACGGTCCGTCCAGTCCATCATCGGCGCAACATTTAAACGCCGGTCCGGAAATTTTGAAGTATTATCCATGGCTGCTATTCTGAATCGAAAGAAGGAAACCATCAAAAGAAGTTTTCCGGCAGAACCAGAACCCAAGACAAAACAAAACGACTTCAGGGAGTCCTCCATTGATGTACAAAGTTGTATTTGGTCTCACCGCTATACTCGCTGCCGGCGGCCTGCTGGCGCAGGATGGGCAGGCGGTTTCCGCACTGGGCCGTCTTGAACCTCAACATGGAATCATCAAGGTGTCAGCCTCCTCCACGCCCCAGGCGATCGGCGGCGGCCTGCTGGCTGAGTTGTTGGTCGAAGAAGGCGATGACGTCAGGCAGGGCGACCTGCTGGCGGTGACCGACACGGCGGCCGTGCTGGAAGCCATGACCCGGGAAGCCGAGGTGGGCGTGCGGTACGCCGAACGCGAAGTTGAAGCCGCCCGCAGCAAGGAAGTGGAGAGTTGTGTCCGGGCCGATGTCTCGGCACGCGAAGCGGAACGCCGCGCCAGGCTGCATGAACAGGGGGTAGCCGGTGAAGAAGAGGCGGACAGTGCGCGCGGCGAAGCCGAGGCAATGAAAGCTTCCTGTGCCAGTGCTTCAACCGCCGTGCGCCTGTCTGAAACGGCCGTCGATGTGGCCCGCGCGCGCCAGGTTCGCGTAGAAGCCGAGTGGCAGAGGTCGTTTGTCCGTGCCCCGGTCGATGGACGCGTGATCGACATCATCGCACGTCCGGGAGAATTGATCGGCGCGGCCGGTATCCTGGAACTGGCCCAGGTGAATCACATGAAAGCCATTGCCGAGATCTATGAAACCGACATCCGCCGCGTGAAAACCGGGCAGCGCGCGACCATCAGCAGTAAAGCCCTGGAAAATGAACTGACCGGCACAGTGGAAAGCATCCGCCAGAAAATCCAGAAGCAGGACGAGATCGGCACCGATCCGGCTGCCCGTAAGGACGCACGAATCGTGGAAGTCACCATCGCGCTCGACGATTCGGAACCAGCCGCCGGGCTGACCAACCTCCAGGTCGACGTGGTGATACAGCCCTGATGCCGCTGGGCTGGCTGCAACTCAAGCACAAACCGTTGCGCCTGATCGTGGCGCTTTCCGGAATTTCCTTCGCGGTGTTGCTGATCATGATGCAACTCGGGTTCCGTTCGGCGCTGTTTGAAAGCGCGGTGCGTTTCCATGAGCGCCTGGACTACGACATTGCGCTGTTCAGCCCGGACAGCGTTTTCATCGTCAGGCCGCAACCCTTCTCCATCCGCCGTCTTTACCAGACCGTGGGTTTCGAAGCGGTCGAGGACGTCACGCCGGTTTATATTTTTCCGTCCGTCTGGAAAAACCCCTGGGATAACATGCGCCGCAGCATCAACACGATCGGTTTTCATCCCGACTCGCCGCTGCTGGACATCGAGGGTTTTAACGAAGCGCGGGAATTGCTGCGCCAGCAGGACGTGGTGCTGTTCGACAGCGCATCGCGACCGGAATTCGGACCGGTGAAGGACACACTCCTGGCGGGCGACCCGGTCATCACCGAGATCAATGACCGGGAAATCGAGGTGGTCGGCCTGTTTGAGATGGGAACCTCGTTCGGCATCGACGGCACGGTCATCACCAGTGACGACAACTGGCTGCGCCTGTACCCCAGCCGTTCGCGCAATGAAATCCAGCTGGGGCTGATTCGCCTGAAACACGGAACCGATGCCAACCGGGTGCGCGACGCGATGGCCGAATACCTGCCGGATGACGTGCTGGTGCTGACCAAGCAGCAGTTCGTTCAGCGCGAGAAAGACTACTGGAACTCGGCCACCCCGATCGGCTATATATTTGCCTTTGGCGCCATCATGGGGTTCGTGGTCGGCGCCATCATCGTTTACCAGATCCTGTTCGCCGACGTGTCGGAACACCTGAACGAATACGCGACCCTCAGGGCCATTGGCTACAAGAACCGCTTCGTTTCCGGCATTGTGCTCCAGCAGGCGGTGATCCTGGCAGTGCTGGGTTACCTGCCCGGCCTGGCCATTGTCTACTGGCTTTATGGCAAGGCCGCCGGGGCCACCAACCTGCCCCTGTACATCACGCAGGACCGGGCGATCACCGTTTTTCTGATGACCCTGGCCATGTGCGCGATTTCCGCCCTGATGGCGGTGCGCAAGGTGCGGCGGCTCGACCCCGCGGATGTGTTCTGATGAGTGATGCGCCTCCCATCCGCGTAGAGGGCCTGAACCATTCCTACGGCAAGGGCGAACTGAAGAAGCAGATCCTGTTCGACGTAGCGGTTGAAATCAACAAGGGTGAGATCGTTATCGTCACCGGCCCGTCGGGTTCCGGCAAGACGACCATGCTGACCCTGGTCGGCGCCCTGCGTTCCGCCCAGGAAGGCACGGTGAAAATCCTTGGCCACGAATTGCTCAACGCAAAGGCGGCCACGCTTGAAAAAGTGCGCCGGCAAATCGGCTTCATCTTTCAGCAACACAACCTGCTGGGCGCCTTGTCTGCCGTTCAGAACGTCGAACTCGGTATCCGCGCCAGCGGCAAATACCCGCGTTCCGAACACCGCGAACGGGCGATGAACATGCTTGCAGCGGTCGGCCTGGGTGAGCGTATTCACCACAAGCCGGAACAGTTGTCCGGCGGCCAGCGCCAGCGCGTGGCGATTGCCCGCGCCCTGGTCTCGGAACCGGCCATGCTGCTGGCGGACGAGCCGACCGCTTCGCTGGACAAGGAATCCGGCCGCGAAGTGGTTGAGCGAATGAAAGTCCTGGCCAAGGAACACGGAACCACCATCCTGCTGGTGACCCATGACAACCGGATTCTCGACATCGCCGACCGCATCGTGCACCTGGAAGACGGCTGCCTGACGACGTTCACCGACTCGGTTATCGCCAACAACAAGCACATGATGGAAATGCTGGCCAACAACCGTAAGAAACAGCCGCTCGACGACGTGGTGGATGAACTCGACGAAATCCAGTTCACCGAATTGCTGCAGGACATCACCGAGGAATCGGAGCGGTTCCTCGAGGTGACAGCACTGGCCAACAACATTGCCTTCAAAAGCATGCTGGACCGCGGACTTTTTGCCTTCAACCGGAAACTGGCCGGGTTGCTCAATGCCGAGCGCTCTTCGCTGTTCCTGGTGGACGGCGATGAACTGGTCCTGAAGGTCGCCGAAAACCTCGAGGAAATGGGCGAGATCCGCTTTCCTGTGGGTGCGGGTATCGCTGGCGCCGTGGCCGAGGGCGGCGAGTCGATACGGATCGAAGACGCCTATGCGGACCCGCGCTTCAACCGCGCGGTGGACAAGCAAACCGGCTTTCGGACCCGCTCGATACTGTGTCTGCCGGTGAAAAACATGAGTGGAGAGGTTTTCGCCGTTGCGCAGCTGCTGAACCGCAAGGACGGAAAACCGTTCAGCGTGGACGACGAGCGCCGGTTTTCCAGCTTCATGCAGTCGATCGGCGTGATTCTCGAAACACAGCAGGGGCTCGGGGGTAGCAACTAGATGAAAGTGCGCGACCTGGAATCCGCCGGCCTGGCCAGGCGTGTTCTGAAAACACTGTCAGCATATTTCAAATTCGACATGGGTGCAGACGACCCGCTGCTGGAAGAACTGGAAGTCAAACACCTGGCCGGCGGCGACTGGCTGATGCAGCAGGGCGACCCCGGCGATGCGCTTTACTTCCTGGTTCGCGGCCGCCTGCAGGCATGGGCCCGGGACGCCGAGGGTAACGAAAGGGGCCGCTTCCTCAACGAAATTGTTCCCGGCGACAGCGTCGGAGAACTCAGCCTGTTTACCGGGGCCCCCCGCGCGGTGGGCATCCAGGCCATCAGGGACAGTATGCTGGTCCGCCTGGGCCGCGAGGCTTTCGAGCGCCTGGCGCAGGATCACCCGGCCCTGGTCATGCGACTGGCCACCAACGTGGCGACGCTGTTACAGAGCAGCAGCGCCGGTTCGAAGTCCAACAGCAGGAACCTCAGCTCCATTACCATCCTGCCGCTGGATTCGACCCCCCGGCTGGAGAACTTCTGCCGCGAACTGGTCCTGGAACTGGAGAACGAAGGCTCTACACTGAGCCTTGCCGCCGGGGAACTGGGCAGAAAAGGAGCGCCGGTGGATTCCCTGCAACCCGGCCAGCCGATACCTGAATCCCTGAAAAACTGGCTTCAGGACCAGGAAAATGAATACAAGTACCTTGTTTACCACGGCATCCCGGGCAACGCGGAATGGTCGCACTTCGCCCTGCGCCACTCAGACATGGTGTTGCTGGTGGGTGATTCCTCGCACGACCCTGCACCGCAGAAATGGGAACAGGGACTGCTGGAAACGTCGGGCGGCACCATCGCGCGGAAATTGCTGGTGCTGTTGCAGCCCCCTTCTGATAAGCCGATCGAGGGCACGGCCCGTTGGCTGGCGGACCGCCGCATCGATTTCCACGTCCATGTCAGGGAGGACCGGCCTGACGACCT
>JAHEFT010000100.1 GCA_024640025.1 Chromatiales bacterium | reverse complement strand
GGAAATTGCTGGTGCTGTTGCAGCCCCCTTCTGATAAGCCGATCGAGGGCACGGCCCGTTGGCTGGCGGACCGCCGCATCGATTTCCACGTCCATGTCAGGGAGGACCGGCCTGACGACCTTAGCCGGGTGACCCGGATCATTTCCGGACACGCGCTCGGACTGGTTCTCGCGGGTGGCGCAGTCCGGGGATTCGCACACCTGGGCGTGCATCGCGCCATGACCGAATTGGGGCTGCCTATTGACTGGGTGGGCGGCACCAGCATTGGCGCCATCATGGCCGCTGGCATCGCCAGCCCAATGTCCGTTGATGAGGCGCACGAGTTGGCCAGGAAGTCTTTTGTCGATGGCAAGCCGTTCAGCGATTTCACCATCCCGATGATGTCCCTGATCCGTGGCCGGCGGATGGATAACATGCTGCGGAATCATCTCGGATACCAGATCGAGGATCTGCCGATCCCATTTTATTGTGTTTCCTGCAACCTTGACGACGGCTCCACCAACTTGCATGAAAGCGGCGATCTTCCGGCTGCCCTGCGCGCCAGCGCGGCGCTGCCCGGCATCATTCCCCCGGCGGTCGTCAACCAACGGCTGACCATCGACGGTGCGGTCGTGAACAACCTGCCGGTCGATGTCATGCGGCAAAAACCCGTGAGCCGGATCATCGCGGTTGACCTCAGTTCCAACGAGCAAGTGAATGTCGACTACACGGCCGTGCCGTCGCCCTGGGCCCTGTTCCGCGGGCGCTACCTGCCGTTTGCCCGCAGGCACCATGTCCCCAGCCTGTCCAATATCATGCTCAAGGCGACCTTGCTCGGGACGCTGGAGCGGGTTCGCGAGCAAGGCAAGCAGGCCGATATCCTGCTCAACCCGCCGGTCCGGCGGTTCGGGCTGACCGAGGTCAAATCGTTCGAGAAAATCGTACAGGCCGGCTACGAAAACGCCAAGGCCGAATTGAGCGCCTGGCTGGAGAAACCACGGGGAGAGAGGTAACGGTTCACCCCCTTCCCGGGTTTCTTACGCCTGGCCGGCGCCTGCCTTTCGGGCAATAACGTTGCCGGTAATCACCGAGAAAATAGCCATGGTCCAAACGACGACCGCGCCTGTCGGTAAATCCAGCAGGGATGAAGCGATGATACCGGCCACGTAGGACAGCACACCGACACCATAGCCAACCCACAGCCGGGTTGATCCTTGCAGGCGCCGGGTAGCCAGTGCGGGCAAAATAAGGCTAGCAAACACCAGGTAAACGCCGACGATCTGTACCGCGGCCGTGATGGCGAAAGCGAAGGTAACGTAAAAACCCGCCCGGCCGATTTTCTCGCGGGCCGTAAACCACACGGTCAACAACACCGCATACAGAATCGCAATCGGTATCAGGCTGGGCCAGGTGGTCCACAGGATTTGGCCGACCAGTATGTCTTTCAGGTATTCCCCTCCATGAGGGTTTCCCGCCAGCAACAGGATGCTGCCGGTAGCTGCCAGGACGAACAGCGTTCCGATCAATGCCTCCTGGATGCCGGGCCAGTACTTTTCAGTCCAGTTGAGACCGGCCGCGGCCACCAGTGCTGCCCCCACGGCAGCAACCTGTACTGCATACACGTTCTCTTCCCAACCTACTGTGTCCGCGATGATCACACCGAGTGCGGCGACCTGGGCAACCGCCAGGTCAATGAAAATGATGCCCCGTTTCAACACCACCTGGCCGAGCGGCACATGGGTGCTGAGTATGAGTATTCCGGCGACAATCGCAGGACCAATGATGAACCAGTCCAATGTTTCCCAATTCATGTCCCGGTTCCTTTCCTTACCGCGAGCAGGCGCTCCAGAACATCATCGAACAGCCCGAACAGATCATTTGCCCCGTCACTGCCGCCAACGGTCAGCGGCAGCATCACGGCAGGAATTCCCGTCTTTTCCTGCAGCCATTCCGAAGCCTTGGGGTTTTGAAACGGTGAACGGATGATCACGTCGGCGCCGCTTCCGTCCGTACCCAATTGCGTCAACAACGCCGACAGGTGCGCCGCGGTCGGTGGAATCCCCGGAACCGGTTCCAGCGTCGCGACTTCTTCCAGTTGCAGCCACTCCTCAAGGTAAACCCATGATTTGTGATGGCACACCACCCGTTCGCCGGCCAGGGGTTTCGCGCGAACTTCCCAGCCCGCGATCGCTGCTTCCCACCGCAGCAGGAAATCCTCCAATCCGGCCAGGTAGGCTTCCGCGTTGTCCGGATCGAGTCCAGCCATCCGTTCGCCCAACGCCCTGGCAACCCGTGCAATATTGTGCGGATTCATCTGGATGTGCGGGTTGCCCTGCGGGTGCATATCGCCCTGTGAACGGTCCACGCTGTCCGGGACATCCAGCCGCGGAACGACGCTGCTCGCTTCCAGGAACCCTTCTTTACCCGGCAGCACATCCGGGTTATTCGCCTTTTTGAGCAACATGGGCAGCCAGCCGATTTCCAGCTGGGCGCCGCTGCACACGACCAGGTCCGCCTTGCGAACTTTGGAAATCAGGCTGGGCCTGGCCTGGACATAGTGAGGGTCCTGCAGCGGGTTGGTCGCACTGGTGGCCTCGACCAGGTCACCGCCGATTTCCACTGCCAGTGCGGACCATTCGGGTTCGCACGCGAACACGCGCATTTTTGCCTGCACCGTTAACGGCAGGCTCAGGATAATCAGCAGCAGGAAAAAACGGCCGATGTTCTTTTCCTTGTTCATGTTCCTTACTTCCTCAAAATGTGTGGGCGCCGTGGGCGCCGATGCTGAAGATATACTGCAAGGCGAACTGGTTGTCCGTCATGCCGGTGGCCTGATCATGGTTGTACTGGAACCTCAGCCGGCTGAACTCGCTATTGGACCAGTCGACCATCACGCTGTAGCGCTTCGGGTCATCGCCAATCGGGTAGAGCGGAGTTCCCTGCCAGGCCTGGCCGGGAATATCTGCGTGCAGGCGGTCAATGCGGGCGCCCACCCGCCAGCGTGGAAACGGCTGGTACACCGCCTGGGCATACCAGCCGCTCGAATTGTGATCCCAGGGAAAGCCCGCTGCATTGTCGAATGCATACGCGCCGTCTTCGCTGCGCCACAGGTATTCAGCCTGGATGGTCAGGTTTTTCTCCCGCCAATTTCCATTGGGCGCCCATTTCCAGATGAAATCGGCAATGTAAATGTCCGTGTCTCCGGTGAAGACAAGGGGATTTTCCTCGAAACCCGAGGGACGTTCGTCGGCATCCGCGTGAAGCCAGGAAAAGCCCGCCAGCCAGCTGTTGCTGAAGCCGACATCACCACCGGTCCTGGCGCTCAGCGTAGTGCTTCCAACCAGCGAACCGGGTTTGCCTGCTGCCGGGTAACTGCCCCCCCGCAACGCTTCGGCGGCAAATTCCAGGTAGAAATCGGTGGGCGCCAACCAGCGCAACTGCAGGCCGTCATCACCATACTGTCCGCCCAGAAACGCCTGGTAGGCCAGCGGCAGGTCGGCAAAATCCCAGGCGTGAAAATGCCGGGAGTTGAGGTAACCGATGCCGGACAGGAAACGGCCCATCCGGATGGCCAGCCCCGCCGGCAGGGACAGCGTTTCGACCCAGGCTTCCTCGAGCTCGACGGTCACTTCCCCGTCCTCGACCGCAACCGGCAGGTTCAGCATGGCGGTGAACTTGTCATCGACATTGGCCGACATCGTGATTTCGGTTTCAGCGAGAGACATTCCTTCATCAGCAAGCCCGGCTTCGCCGCCGGCGGGAAAGCCGGGAATGACATAGTCATCCGGATCGTTATTGTAGGCCCAGGCCTGGCCCTGGAAGGTCACGCCAATAGCCGGGTTAAATGAACTATCGCGCGCCACGGAAACGGTCTGTGGCGATGAATACGGGGTTGCCGCGAAGCTGTCCGAAGCAGGCGCAGTCACAGGAGTCCCCTGCCCGGCCGGCGTTTCGGCTGCCTGCTTTTCCGCAGCGTCCAGCCGCGCCTCGAGGTCCGCAATCCGGGTTTCATACTCGCTGCGCATCAGCCGGATTTCTTCGCGCAGCGCGTCTAGCTCAGAATTTTCATCCGCTTGTGCGAACGCCTGGGAACAAAACAGCAGCCCACATGCCAGTGACAACAGGCCAATTTGCGCTTTCATATGCCGTCTCCATTGAAATCAAACAATCACCCGGAAAGCTACGATTCCGGCAAATAAGGGTGTTCGAAATTAGGCAGACGAAGGAGGCGGGGCCCGCTGTTGATAAGCTTTTCGGACCAGGATTGGGACGGTGTCGCCAGCGCTGTGCCATCGAAGGACAATGCCCCCCGTTGCAACGACCGGTAACTGCTCGGAAGAAGGGATGGCGGAAAGTAACTGGGCCTGGCTGACGCAGAGCTCACATTGATCCAGGTTGGGCGAAAAATGCGCCGTCACGTGGCTCATCAAAGCAACGTGGCTGACGGCCAGCATCAGGGCCAGTATGACGATCCTTAATCGTGCGATTCTGCACATGGGGCTATTTTAGACCATTTCGCTATTGTCATGCCCGGATTAGAATCAAGGGCCGGTGAAACCCGGCAGAATTTAATCAAACAATGCCGCACATCAAGGCCCGTTGACCCGCTATAATGCTATGTTCTGGCGTCCGCAAATATTTTCCTGGGAAGCGAAATGACCGAACGCGAAATCATGGAATACGACGTTATCATCGTCGGGGCCGGCCCCGCCGGCTTGTCCTGCGCCATTCGCCTGAAACAGCAGAAACCTGACCTGATGGTTGCCGTTCTCGAAAAAAGCTCGGAAGTGGGCGCCCATATCCTGTCCGGCGCCGTGATCGAACCGCAACCGCTGGATGAATTACTCCCTGGCTGGCGCGATAATCCGCCCCCCATCTGCATCCCGGTTGAGCGCGATGAAATCTGGCTGCTCAGCCAGAAAGGCAGACGTCGCTTGCCGACGCCCCCGCAGCAGAAAAACCACGGAAATTACATCGTTTCACTCGGCGCCATGTGTGCCTGGATGGCCAACCAGGCCGAGGCGCTGGAAGTGGATATCTTCCCCGGCTACGCCGCCTCGGATATCCACTACACCGAAAGCGGCGCTGTCGGCGGCGTGGTGATAGGCGACATGGGTGTCGGCCGCGATGGCGAACCCAAAGACACCTATATGCAGGGGATCGAAATCCATGCACCGATCACCCTGTTCAGCGAGGGTGTGCGGGGCCACCTCAGCAAGAGGCTGATCAGGAAGTTCGAACTGGACAAGGATTCCGACCCCCAGACCTACGGCATCGGCATGAAGGAATTATGGCGCGTGCAACCCGGTAAATCCAAACCAGGGCTGGTCCAGCACACCGCTGGATGGCCACTCGATTCGAAAACCTACGGCGGCAGTTTCATTTACCACCTCGATAAAGACCGCATCGCTATTGGTTTTGTCTGTGGCCTGGACTACCAGGATCCCGAATTCATGCCGTTTGAAGCCTTTCAGCAAATGAAAAACCACCCGATGGTTCACGAACTGCTGGAAGGTGGGGAGATCCTCTCGTCCGGTGCGAGAGCCATCGTGGAAGGCGGCTACCAGTCGTTGCCCAGGACCGAAATGCCCGGCGCCCTGATCATCGGTGATTCCGCCGGTACCTTGAACGTTCCCAAAATCAAGGGTACTCACCAGGCGATGCGATGCGGCATCCTGGCCGCCGACCACATCGCCGAGACGTCCTCGGCCGAAGGATTTGACAAAAAGCTGCGCGCATCGGAAGTGGTTAAAGAGTTGTACAAGGTCCGCAACATTCGCCCGGCATTCTACAAGGGCTTCTGGCGCGGTTTTCTGCGGGCCGCGATAGAAACCGTTACAGCAGGCAAACTGCCCACCACGCTGTCGGTCCATGCTGACGACAGCTCGCTTAAAAAGCTGGAGGGTTACACCCCGCCGGACCGCCACTGGGTGGATCGCGATTTACCGCCCCGCGACCGTTTGGCCTCCGTGTATTTTGCAGCCACCGCACACGATGAAGATCAGCCGGTCCATCTGCAGATCCTGGAACCGGACGTTTGCACGACGCGCTGCACGGCCGAGTATAATAACCCCTGCACCCGATTCTGCCCTGCCCAGGTTTACGAGATGGTGGGGGAAGGCGCAGCAAGACAGCTGCAGATCAATTCGGCGAATTGCGTGCACTGCAAAACCTGTGACATCAAGGATCCGTATCAGATCATCAACTGGGTCACGCCGGAAGGCGGCAGCGGACCCAATTACCAGAACATGTAAAACCTGAAAGTGGAGAAAGAAACCCGATGAAAATACTGGTTGGCATCAAACGCGTGGTGGACTACAACGTCCGTGTACGCGTCCGTCCCGACGGCAGCGGTGTTGATACCGATGGCGTCAAGATGAGCGTAAATCCCTTCGATGAAATTGCGCTGGAAGAAGCGCTGCGCATCAAGGAAGCCGGCAACGCGGAAGAAGTGATCGTGGTTACGGCCGGCGGCGACGAATGTCAGCAGCAGTTGCGCACCGGTCTGGCCATGGGAGCCGACCGGGCTATCCAGATCCAGACCAGCGAGTCATTACAGCCGCTGAGTATCGCCCGGGCTCTGCTGAAGGTGATCGAACGCGAAGACCCCGGACTGGTCCTGCTCGGCAAACAGGCAATCGATGGCGACAACAGCCAGACCGGCCAGATGCTGGCAGCCCTGTGGGACCGCCCCCAGGCCACCTTCGCATCGAAGATGGTGCTCAATGGAAACACGGCAACGGTTACCCGGGAAGTAGACGCCGGCCTGGAAACCATCGAAGTCGACCTGCCCGCAGTGGTCACGGTTGACCTGCGTATGAACGAGCCCCGCTTCGTGAAGCTGCCGGACATCATGAAGGCCAAGCGCAAGCCTCTCGATGTCATTCCCCTCGCTGATCTCGGCGTCACCGTGGAAGGCGACCTGAAAGTGCACCATTTCGCGCCTCCGCCGCAACGCCAGAAAGGCATCATGGTCGAAGACGCGGCCCAGTTGGTCCAGGAACTCAAGAGCAGGGGGTTGATATGAGCAGGATTCTGATTATCGCCGAACATGATGGTGAAACACTCAATGCCAGCACTGCGAAATGCGTCAGCTGCGCCCAGGCGATTGGCAGTGACATAGATATCGCCGTTCTGGGAGACGGCATCGATGAGGTGGCGGCCCAGGCCGCTACGCTGGATTCCGTCAGCAAGGTCATCGCCGTGAATGCCGCGCACCTGGCGGCGCCGCTGGCCGCAAACTGGGCGCCTGAAGCGCTTAGCCTGGCGGCCGACTACAGCCATGTGCTGGGGCCTTCGACCACGCTGGGGCGCGACCTGATGCCGCGCATTGCAGCGCTCGCCGGCGTCAACCAGGTCAGTGACATCATGGAAGTGAGCGGCCCGACAGCGTTCAAACGCCCAATTTATGCCGGCAACGCAATCGTCGATGTGGAGGCAGCGGAGGGCGCTAAAGTAATCGCGACCGCGCGGATAGCCAGCTGGAAAGCCGCGGGCAATTCAGGCGGCGCCACGGTTGAACAGCGTGCCGCAAGCAGCAGCGCCGCCGGACACACCCGCTATGTCGGACTGGAATCCGGAGGCGGTGAACGACCGGACCTGCAGAGCGCTTCCCGGGTCGTATCAGGCGGCCGCGCCATGGGCAGTGAAGAAAACTTCGGCCTGGTCTATTCCCTGGCGGACAAGCTGGGCGCCGGTGTCGGGGCCTCGCGCGCCGCGGTCGATGCCGGTTATTGCCCGAACGACATGCAGGTGGGACAGACCGGCAAGATCATCGCCCCTGACCTGTACCTCGCTTTCGGAATTTCGGGCGCGATCCAGCACGTCACGGGCATCAAGGACGCCGGTACGATTGTCGCCGTCAACAAGGACTCTGAAGCGCCCATTTTTGAAATTTCAGATATCGGCCTGGTTGGAGATCTGTTCAAAGTCATGCCTGAACTGGAAAGTCTGCTTGGCTGACAGCATGACGGATCCAATATGGTCGCCAGGGCCTGCCCGACGCCAGACGGCCAACATTCGCCGGTTTATCGATCTGGCGCGAAGTGAGCTGGATCCCGGTATTTATGATTACCGGGATCTGTATCGGTTCTCCATTGAACATCCACGACAATTCTGGCGGGCCGTCTGGGATTTCTGCGGAATAGCAGGATCTCCCGGGACCGTCGTGGTTGAGCATCCGGAACGAATGCCTGGTGCGCGCTGGTTTCCCCATGCCCGTCTGAACTTCGCTGAGAACCTGTTGCGGCACCGGGGTAACGACCCCGCGATCGTTTTCAAGTCGGAGACCGGCGAATCCGCCGCCTACAGCCACGACGAACTGTACCTGGCAGTGGCTCGAACCGCCGCGGCATTGAAAGACGCAGGGGTTAATCAGGGCGACCGCGTAGCCGGCTATCTCCCGAATCTCCCGGAAACGGTTATCGCCATGCTGGCCGCCACCAGCATCGGCGCCATCTGGTCCTCCTGCTCACCCGATTTCGGCACCGATGGCGTGGTCGACCGGCTGGGACAGATACAGCCCAAAGTGCTGTTCTGCGCCGCTGCCTACACCTACAACGGCAAAACGCATGACTGCCTGGAAAAGGTTCGTGGAATTGTCGAATCGATTTCCTCGATCGAAAAAACCGTGGTGGTGCCCTACGTTACCAAGGAAGCGAAAATAGCGAATATTCCGGGAGCCGTCCGGTTCAGCGAATTCGTTGACAACAACGCGCGGGAAATCGAATTCAGGCAGCTCCCGTTCGACCACCCGGTTTACATTCTCTACTCATCCGGCACCACCGGCGCACCCAAGTGCATCACCCATGGCGCCGGCGGAACGCTGATCCAGCACCTCAAGGAACTGGTTTTGCATGTCAATTTGCGGCGCTCGGACCGGCTCTGCTATTACACGACGTGCGGCTGGATGATGTGGAACTGGATGGTCAGCTGCCTGGCGATCGGCACGACCATGGTGTTGTACGAGGGCTCGCCTTTTTTCCCGTCCCCGCACG
>JAHEFT010000021.1 GCA_024640025.1 Chromatiales bacterium | reverse complement strand
CAACCCAGTTCCTGTGCAGGTGCCCGGCCGAAATTTTCTGGATGCGTGACAAGGGCATTTTTTCGACACCGCCATAGCGGCTGAAATCAAACTCCGGCAGCGGCGGAAAATCCAGGTTGAGACCACCAACCGTTCCACCTCCCGATGCAACAGAGCCGCTCATCACCGACTTAATAAACGCCGCAACGTCCTCGCGCGTTATCCGGCCTTTATTGCCGCTGCCATTCACCCGCGAAAGATCGACCCCCAACTCGCGTGCGAACTGGCGTATCGCCGGGCTGGCATAGGGCACTTTCGCAGGATCGACCGCTTCCACAGACTTCGCTCGCCCGGCCGGCGGCGCGGCTCTCTCCGTGGCTGAAGCCGATGGCTCTTTACGAACGGGTGCGCCGGGTTCGTCCGCGCCCTCCTCTTCAACTTCTGGCTCCGGCTCTGTCTGCGACTCTTCCGGTTCTGCCGGCGCGGATTCAGGTGGCGTCTCTTCAGCGGGTGCTTCAGGCGCGGACTCGTCTCCGGACAATTCGAGAATGGCGATAACGTCGCCTTCAGAAACATGGTCGTTCAGCTTGATCCGCAACTCCTGGATGATTCCGGCAGCGGGTGAAGGTACCTCCATGGTCGCCTTGTCGCTTTCCAGCGTGATCAACCCGTCCTCAGCTTCAACCCGGTCGCCTTCCGCCACCAACACTTCGATAACGGGGATACCGCTGAAATCGCCGATGTCCGGCACCTTGATCTCGATCGTTTTACTCACATTCCGCTCCAATCATGCGCTGGCAAAGGCCTTAAACGAGCACCGGGTTGACTTTTTCAGGGTCGATACCGAGGCTGGACCTTGCGGCCAGCAACTCGCTCAGGCTGATCAATTCACGCCGGTACAACGTGTACAACGCCGCATAAGCGATGTTGTACCTGTCCACTTCGAAGAAACTTCTCAATTTCTCCCGCGTGTCCGATCTGCCGAACCCATCAGTTCCCAGGACAATATAGTCCTGCTCCGCCAGGAAGCCGCGAATCTGGTCGGCGAAAGACCGCACATAATCAGACGCTGCGATAATCGGACCTGCCCGTTCCCGCAAACACCCGGTCACCCAGGGAATCCTCGGTTCCTTCTCCGGATTCAGCCGGTTCCAGCGTGCGCAATCGACACCGTCCCTGCGCAATTCGCTGAAGCTGGTGGCGCTCCAGATGTCGGACACAACGCCAAAGTCCTGCTCCAGAATATTTGCTGCTGCGATGGTCTCGCGCAGGATGGCGCCGGAACCGAGTAATTGAACTTTTTTCGGTCCATCAGGCCCCTCCCGAAACAGGTACAAACCTTTCCGGATGCCTTCCTCGGCGCCTTCCGGCATATCCGGATGTGTGTAGTTCTCATTCTCTACCGTGATGTAGTAGTAAATATCCTCACCTTCCTGGAACATCCGGCGCATTCCATCCTGGATGATCACCGCCAGTTCATAGGAAAAAGTGGGGTCGTAAGAAATGCAGTTGGGCACCATGGCGGAGATCACGTGGCTGTTGCCGTCTTCGTGCTGTAAGCCCTCTCCGTTTAAGGTCGTTCTTCCGGCAGTGCCACCGATCAGGAATCCCTTCGCTCGCATGTCGCCGGCCGCCCAGGCCAGATCGCCGACACGCTGGAAACCGAACATGGAATAAAAAATGAAGAACGGGATCATCGCGACGCCGGAGGAGGAATAACTGGTGGCCGCCGCGATCCAGGATGACATGGCGCCAGCCTCGGTGATGCCTTCCTGCAGAATCTGGCCTTTCTGGTCTTCCTTGTAAAACATCAGCTGGTCAGAGTCGACCGGCGTGTACAACTGCCCGCCGGCAGAGTAGATGCCCAACTGGCGGAACATGCCTTCCATGCCGAAGGTCCGGGCTTCATCCGCCACGATAGGTACGATTCGCTCGGCGATCCGCTTGTCCCGGAGCAGGATGGACAAGGCGCGGACAAACGCCATTGTCGTGCTGATTTCCCGATCGCCCGAGGACTTGAGGAGAGAATCAAACAACTCCAGGCCGGGGGCTTCGATGGCTCCGTCATGGCGGCGGCGCTGGGGCATGAATCCACCGAGCTCTTTGCGGCGCTCGAGCAGATACTTGACCTCTTCACTGTCTTCTCCGGGATGATAGTAAGGTACGTTCTCCAGGTCCTCGTCCGGGATGGGTACGCCGAAACGGTCCCGGAACTGGCGAATGGACTCGATGTCCATTTTCTTTTGCTGGTGCGTGATGTTCTGGGCCTCGCCTGCGCCACCCATCCCATACCCCTTGACCGTCTTGGCCAGGATTACGGTCGGCTGCGCGGGAGAGGCAACGGCTGAACTGTAAGCCGCAAAGAGCTTATGCGGATCGTGACCGCCCCGGTTCAGCCGCCAAATGTCCTGATCCGTCATGGTAGCGACCATTTCACGCAGCTCGGGATACTTTCCAAAGAAATGTTCTCGCGTATACGCGCCGCCCTTGGCCTTGTAGTTCTGGTATTCACCGTCCACGGCTTCTTCCATCCGCCGACGCAGCAATCCATCCTTATCCTTGGCGAAAAGCTTGTCCCAGTATGAGCCCCAGATGACCTTGATGACCCGCCACCCGGCGCCCCGGAACACGCCCTCGAGCTCCTGGATGATCTTCCCATTGCCGCGGACCGGGCCGTCCAGACGCTGCAGATTGCAGTTAACGACGAAAATCAGGTTATCCAGTTTCTCTCTTCCTGCGAGCGAAATAGCGCCCAGGGATTCCGGTTCATCGGATTCACCATCACCCATGAAACACCAGACTTTCCGGTCGGACGTGTCGGCGATACCCCGGTGGTGGAGATACTTGAGAAACCGGGCCTGGTAAATAGCCATGATCGGTCCCAGTCCCATCGACACGGTGGGAAGTTGCCAGTAATCCGGCATCAACCAGGGATGGGGATAGGAGCTCAATCCTTGCCCGTCGGACTCCTGCCGGAAGCTGTCCAGTTGTTCGGTTGTGATCCGCCCTTCCAGGAATGAACGCGCATAAATTCCCGGAGACGAATGCCCCTGGATATACACCAGGTCACCGCCGCCGGGGTGCTCAGGTCCCCTGAAAAAATGGTTGAAGCCGACATCATATAGCGTGGCGGCAGATGCAAAGCTGGCAATGTGACCCCCGAGTTCTCCACCCCGCTTGCTGGCGCGCACCACCGTGGCCATTGCGTTCCAACGGATGATGGAACGGATACGGTATTCGAGCTCTGTATTTCCCGGATGTTTCTTTCCCAGCTGAACGGGGATCGTGTTGATGTACGCGGTTGTAGCTTTGTAAGGCAGGTAGCCGCCGGAGCGCCGTGTGTAATCGACCAGTTGTTCTATCAGGAAATGCGCTCTTTCCGGCCCTTCCCGTTCGAGAACCGCCTGGAGCGACTCCAGCCACTCCTGTGTTTCCTGCTGGTCTGAATCGTTCTGAGTTTTATCTATTCCAGCGCTCATCCGTTTTCCTCAAATCCCATAGTTGGCGCGACCCTCATTGTCCAATTTAATAAGCCGCAACGTGTTGGTTCCACCCGACTTGCACATCCGATCGCCCATGGTGACGATGATTCGATCATTTTCCGCCACCGCGCCATGGGCCAGCAGTGTCCGCAACGCCTCGGCAATGACTACTTCGGCATCCTCGCTTGCGGAGTCCTGCTTCACTGGAAACACATCACGGAACATGGCCATACGCCTCCGGCTTGCGGCATTGGTTGAAAAGGCATAAATAGGCACCGCCGACTGCACTCTCGAGAGCCATTGCGCCGTGGACCCCGACTCGGTCAACGCTATGATTGCCTTGACGGTAACTTTCGTGGCCATGAACATCGCTGCCGACGCGATGGCCTGGTCAATTCTCTCGAACCGCACATTGAGCTGACGGATGTCCCCCTCGGATTCGAAATGTCTCTCCGCTCCGAGGCAGATGCGGTTCATGGACTCGATGACCTTGACCGGGTGTTTGCCAACAGCCGTCTCGGCGGAGAGCATCACCGCATCTGTTCCATCCAGAACTGCATTGGCCACGTCGAGCACTTCCGCACGGGTAGGGATCGGGTTTTCAACCATGGACTGCATCATTTGAGTTGCCGTGGCAACAATGCGGTTGTGCTTTATCGCCGTCCGGATGATTCGTTTCTGTAAACCCGGCAGTTCTTCGTCTCCGATTTCCACCCCAAGATCACCGCGGGCGACCATGATAGCGTCCGTGGCGTCACAAATTTCTTCGAGGTTGTTGATGGCCTCCATGCGCTCAATCTTGGCAACCAGTGCCGCCTCGCTGCCAGCCTCACGTAACAGGGCCCTGGCGCGATGAAGGTCGTCGGCACAACTGACGAACGACACCGCCACGTAGTCCGCACCTACCCGGGCCGCCAGTTTTATGTGCGGCAAGTCGTGCTCGGCCAGGCCGGAAATCGAAAGTCCACCACCCTGAAGATTGATTCCCTTACGATCTTTTAACGTGCCGCCGTTCTCTACCAGGCAATGCACACGCCCGCCTTCAATGGACTGGACCTGCATGGAAATCAGGCCGTCGTCCAGCATCAGAATATCGCCCGGGTTGACGTCACCAGGCAGACTCGCGTAACTCACACCGACCCGTGTCCGGTCACCGAGCGTTTGTGGGTCTTCAGCATCCAGGATGAAATGGTCTCCGGATGATAGCAGGACGCCGCCGTTCTCAAACTTCTCGACCCGGATTTTTGGCCCCTGCAGATCCACCAGCAAGGCGACCTGCCACCTGACTTTTCGGGCAGCCTGTTTAACGAGTTCCACACGCCGTTCGTGTTCGCTCTCGGTGCCGTGCGACATGTTCACCCGAAAGACGTCAACGCCCGCCCGGATCAGCCTCTCCATGACCATCGGATCATCGGTTCCGGGGCCCAGTGTCGCGATAATCTTGGTACGGCGCCTGTGACTGGCAGACTTTTTGATATCCACATTCATGGCGGCGATTATAAAGGCAATTGATGACACAATTGATATCAATTTATTCGAGCCGTGAAAAACCGGCCGGCCTGAGAGTCAGGAAATCAGAGGATAAATATGACAACCCCGTGAGGATTGCGCCCTTTTAAAAGGGCTGGATTGTTACTGACCGGCCGTGTAAGGATACTGGTCGTAGACCACGTTGACGGCTGTGTAAATGGCGTCACGCAGATGCTGCGCGACCTTGTCGGATGCATCGGTAACGGCTACACCCTGCCAACTGACCCGCTGACTTTTCAGGTCCACGAGATCGATAAAAACTGAAGCCTGGGTGACCTCGGTTGCCCGGGTTACGGTGCCGACCCCCACCCCCATACCCGATCCATAGTAGCCACCGGGCCGACGATAATACGCTCCGCTCATATAGGGAGCCGAGTAAGAAGTCATCTTGATTTTTTCATCGGACTGAATGGTCACATTGACCATCAGGTCCGGCTGTTCCGAGAGCTTGTAGCCCCTTTCTGTCATTTCACGGGTAATCGCCTCACGAAACAGCTCACCGAATATCGGCGAATTATAGCCGCCTTCGACGCCCATCGGATCGAAGAAGTTGAACGTGCGGTATTGGCTGAAATCAGCTGACGGGTCCTGGTCGCTGCGAACTGCAAGCCCCGAAGAGCAGGCGCCAACCGCGAGCGCAAGAGCAACAAGCACCAGCGTATTGAGGGGCCGGCGGCTCCCGCCGCTGCCGAGGTTCACGCCGGCTATCCGGATGCCGGCAAGGAAACCGGGAACTGGGTGAAGATTTTTTCGACCGTGTTGTTAACCGTCTCGCGCAACTGGGACTGCATCTTGTCGGTCAGGGTAAACGTGGCGACACCCTGCCAGACCAGCTTGTGGCCCGTTGCATCAACCATGTCAATGTACACGTTGGCCTCGGTGTACTGGCGAACCGTCGTGGTAGTGGCACCGCCCCCATAACCCCAGGGACTGCCGTATACCCCGTAACCGCGCATGCCGTAATAGCCGCCGTAAAGGTACGGTTCCTGGTACGTGTTAACCCTGACTTTTTCCTCGGCGCCGATCGAGACGTTGATCTGTAGCTGGGGTGCTCCTGATTCAGTGAATCCTCTTGCGTTCATCTGTGAACTGATCGCGCTTCGGAAATGTTGCCCCAGGAGATTGGAATAGCTGTCCCCCTCGATGCCCAACTGGCTGAAAAAACCGTAGGTTTTAAATTGCCCCAAGTCTACACCCGGATCAGTATCGCTACGGACCTTGACGCTTGGCGCACAGGCCGCAAGCATTGATGCCAGCAACGCGACGGAAACGATGGCTCGAATGGACGGCCGGAAAAAAGTGAATTTCATGGAGCACTCCAAATCTGGGTATAAAGATATCCTACCAGCGGTTTTCACGCCGGTCATTAGTTTGCTGGATAAACTCAGCGTTTTGCAGCGGCTTCAAGTGCCGCAACAGCTGGAAGCACCTTGCCTTCGACAAACTCCAGGAATGCGCCGCCACCGGTCGAGATGTAACTGATGTCGTCGGCAACGCCGAATTGGTCTATCGCAGCGAGGGTGTCACCTCCACCGGCAATGCTGTAGGCGGGTGACCGCTCGATCGCCTCTGCCATCGCCCGCGTGCCGGCCGCAAAATTTTCGAACTCGAAAACCCCAACCGGTCCGTTCCAGATGACCGTGCCTGCACCGGCAATGATTTCAGAATATTCGATCGCAGTCAGCGGGCCGATATCCAGAATCATTTCATCATGAGCGACATCCTTGACGTTACGCACGATCGGTTCCGCATCGTTAGAGAACGATTTGGCAACCACCACGTCTTTGGGTATCGGGATGGACCCGCCGCCCGCGTGCGCCTTTTGTATCAATAACTGGGCGTCATGGATAAGGTCGGGCTCATAAAGCGACTTGCCAACGGCATAGCCGGACGCGGCAATGAAGGTATTCGCGATTCCGCCACCGACGATCAACTCGTCAACTTTGTCGAGCAGGGTATCAAGCACGGACAACTTGGTTGAAACTTTCGATCCGCCCACGATGGCCAGCATCGGCCGCGCCGGGTGTTGAAGTCCTTTCGCCAGTGCATCCAGCTCGCGAGCCAGCAAGGGCCCGGCGCATGCAACCGGCGCAAATCGGGTGACGCCTTCCGTTGAAGCCTGCGCCCGGTGAGCGGTGCCAAACGCGTCCATCACAAAAATATCGCAAAGTGCGCCCATGGAGCGCGCCAGGCCATCGTCATTTTTCTTTTCGCCAGGATTGAAACGCACGTTCTCACAAAGAACAACGTCTCCGGGGCTGACATCCACTCCACCCAGCCAGTCCTGCTGCAGCCGGACTGCCCGGCCCAGCAACTCGCCGAGACGGTCTGCCACGGGCTGCAACGAGAACTGCGGGTCGAATTCTCCTTCCACGGGCCGTCCGAGGTGTGAAAGGACCATCACAGCGGCGCCCTTTTCGAGCGCCATGCGAATGGTCGGCAGAGCTGCCCGGATCCGGGCATCTGAAGTAACCCTGCCATCGCTGACAGGGACGTTCAGGTCTTCCCGGATCAGCACGCGCTTGCCGTCCAGATCCAGGTTTTCCATACGTAGATAGTTCATGGTTTCTCAGGCATTCATCAATGCAATAGTGGTATCCAGCATGCGGTTGCTGAATCCCCACTCATTGTCATACCAGCTAAGCACTTTAACCAGGTTTCCGTCCATGACCCGCGTCAGACCGGCATCGAAAATTGAGGAGTGCGGGTTGTGATTGAAGTCAATGGAAACCAGCGGCTCATCGTTGTAAGCCAGAACGCCTTTCATCGAACCATCCGCTGCCGCTTTCACGATGCTGTTGATTTCTTCAACACTGGTCGCGCGTCCGGCCTGGAATACAAGATCGACAACGGAAACGTTGATCGTCGGGACACGCATCGAGAAGCCATCCAGTTTACCGTTGAGTTCCGGCAATACCAGGCCAACGGCCGCGGCCGCACCAGTTTTGGTGGGAATCTGGCTCATCGTGGCCGAGCGGGCGCGCCTCAGGTCCGAGTGGTATACATCGGTCAGAACCTGGTCATTGGTGTAGGCGTGAATGGTTGTCATCAGCCCGCTTTTTAATCCGACACCTTCGTGAAGAACCTTGGCCAACGGCGCCAGGCAGTTCGTGGTGCATGAGGCGTTTGATATGACCTGGTCGGTGGATTTCAGTGTGTCATCATTGACGCCAAATACGATCGTGTTGTCGACATTCTGGCCCGGCGCTGAAATGATGACTTTTTTAGCGCCCGCCGCGATGTGCTTACCCGCAGTTTCCTTGCTGCGAAAAAGTCCGGTGCATTCGAACACCACGTCTACCCCGAGTTCAGCCCACGGCAATTTCGCCGGATCGCGTTCGGCGAATACTTTGACCCGGTCGCCGTTAACGACGAGGTCACCCCCGTCAACGACTACCTCATAGGCAAAAGGCCCGTGCGCAGTATCATACCTCGTCAGGTGCGCATTGGTGTTTGCGTCGCCAAGGTCATTGATCGCCACGATATCGATTTTTCCATTCCAGCCGTATTCATGTATAGAGCGCATGATGTTACGGCCGATACGTCCATATCCGTTGATTGCAACTTTGATCGTCATTTGTTCTTTTACTCCTTCTGATATTGGCTAATTTATTCGGTTGCCGCCAGGGAGTCCCGGACGGCCTGGCTGACGTTTTCTACCGTCAGTCCAT
This sequence comes from Chromatiales bacterium, assembly GCA_024640025.1. Classification (GTDB taxonomy): domain Bacteria; phylum Pseudomonadota; class Gammaproteobacteria; order Xanthomonadales; family SZUA-36; genus JAHEFT01. The sequence continues at coordinate 23,665 of JAHEFT010000021.1, read as the reverse complement.
AGTGTTTGAACAACTCGCTCGCCGGCGCAGACGCCCCGAACCGGTCTATTCCGATGACGCGGCCGTTGTCACCTGCAATCGAAGACCAGCAGGCCGTAACGCCCGCTTCGACCACGACCCTGGCTGAAATTCCCGATGGCAGGACTGCCTCGCGGTATGTTTCGTCCTGCTGCAGGAATAGGCCCATGTTGGGCATCGACACCACGTTCACTTCAATGCCTTTGGATGACAATTCCTTTGCCGCCGAGACCGCCAGCCCGACTTCGGAGCCGGTTGCGATGATCAGCGCGTCGGCTTCGCCGACCGCCTCAACAAGTACATAGCCACCGCGCGCCACATTTTCAAGCTGAGCCTGTGAACGGGGCTGGTGAGGCAGGCCCTGACGGGTAAAAATCAGCGCTGAAGGCATGCTGTCACTTTCCAGCGCACACTTCCATGCGACGGCCGATTCAACCGTGTCGCAAGGACGCCAGACCTGCAGGTTCGGGATCAGGCGCAGGCTGGCAACGTGTTCAACCGGCTGGTGCGTGGGACCATCCTCGCCCAGGCCGATCGAGTCGTGCGTGTACACGTGGATGTTTTTCGTCGGCAGCAATGCTGACATGCGCACCGCATTTCTTGCGTAGTCCGAAAAAACCAGGAAGGTCGCACTGTAGGGAATAAACCCGCCGTGCAGGCTGAGGCCGTTACAAATTGCCGTCATTCCGAATTCGCGCACACCGAAATAAACGTAGTTACCGTTTTCGGCAGCGTCGTTGACGTTGACGCTTCCGGACCAGATGGTGTTGTTGGACCCCGCCAGATCGGCCGATCCACCAATCAGTTCCGGCAGCAAAGGCCCGAAAGCATTCAGGGCCATCTGCGATGATTTCCGGGTGGCTACGTCGCCGCCGGCCGCCTGCATATCCGCGACGATCCTTGCTGACTCTTCATTCCAGTTTGCCGGCATCTCACCGGACATCCGGCGTTCGAATTCTTCCGCCAGGCCGGCAAATTCCTTGCGGAAGGATTCGAATTTTTCACGCCAGGCGGCCTCTGCAGCGACGCCGGCCTCCCGGGCATTCCAGGCGCTTGCGATATCAGCGGGTATCTCGAATGGCGCATAATCCCAGCCCAGTTGCTTGCGTGCCTCCGCTATTTCCGCTTCGCCCAGGGGAGCGCCGTGACACGATTCGGTGCCCTGCTTGTTCGGAGAACCGAATCCGATAATGGTCCTTGTACAGATGAGGGTCGGGCGTTCAGTTTCGGCCCGTGCCGTATCGATTGCCTGCTGAATTTCCACCGGATCATGGCCGTCCACTGCGCGGATGACCTGCCAGCCATAGGCTTCAAATCGCGCCGGCGTGTCATCGGTGAACCAGCCCTCTACCTCGCCATCGATCGAAATGCCGTTGTCGTCCCAAAAGGCGACCAGTTTGCCCAGCCCCAAACGCCCCGCGAGTGAACAGGCCTCGTGCGATACGCCCTCCATCAGGCAGCCGTCACCCAGGAAGACCCAGGTATGGTGATCGATTATTTCGTGGCCACCCCGGTTAAAACGGCTGGCCAGCACTTTTTCAGCGAGCGCCATACCCACTGCATTGGCAAGGCCCTGCCCCAGTGGACCTGTAGTTGTTTCCACGCCTGGCGCTTCTCCGTATTCAGGGTGGCCGGGCGTTTTGGAATGCCATTGGCGGAAATTGCGTAGTTCCGACATCGGCAGGTCGTACCCGGTCAAGTGGAGCACGGAGTACAACAACATGGATCCATGTCCGTTGGACAGGACAAAGCGGTCTCGATCGGACCAGCCGGGATTGTCCGGGTTGTGTTTCAGGTTGTCCCGCCATAAAACTTCAGCAATATCGGCCATCCCCATGGGCATGCCGGGGTGTCCGGAGTTGGCTTTCTGGACAGCGTCCATGGACAATGCGCGTATCGCATTAGCGAGTTGTTTTCGTGTGGGCATAAGGCACTTCCGTCTGGGAGGAGGTGGATGAGAATTTACCGTTCAACTGGTAAATTTAGACTAATACCGACCTTATGAGCAAGCGCCCGCATGCCTTCTATCGGTATTATCTCGGATTGATGTGACGAGGGTCAGTCGCGATTCGCGGCCTTGCCAAATTTTCTCAGATTTCCAGCCTTGTAATCGGCCCAGTAGTCGTCGAGTTCCTTTCTGACCACCGGTAACAGGAAATAGATACCGAGGATGTTTGGGAAAGCCATGGCGAAAATCATTGCGTCGGAAAAATCGATAACCGATCCCAGTTGCATCGAAGAACCCACGACGATGAAAAACAGGAAAAGCAGCTTGTAAACAGCATCTGTAATCATGGACTCGCCGAACAGGTAGGTCCAGGCCTTGAGCCCATAGTAAGACCAGGAAATCATCGTGGAGAATGCAAAAAGCACGACCGCGACCGTCAATACCCAGGGAAACCAGGAAATACTGGACTCAAAAGCTGCTGAGGTCAGTGCAACACCCTGGCTGGGATCAACCGAAGGATTCCATGTGCCGGTTATTATGATCACGAGAGCAGTGATCGTACATACCACCACGGTATCGATAAACGGCTCATACAAAGCAACGAATCCTTCGGTAACCGGCCGGTTTGTCTTCACCGCGGAGTGGGCGATCGCGGCGGATCCGATTCCGGCCTCGTTTGAAAATGCCGCCCGCTTGAATCCCTGGAACAAAACACCTATCACACCGCCTGAAATACCCTGCGCACTGAATGCGCCTGAAACAATAGCGGTCAAAGCGGCTGGAACTTCCGCCAGGTTCATGAAAATGATGACCAACCCGGCGCTCACGTAAATGACGGCCATCAACGGGACGATTTTTGAAGTGACCCGGGCAATACCCTGTATGCCCCCGATTACGACCAACCCGACCAAAACTGCAATGACGATACCGAACAACCAGCCCTTGTCAGCCAGCCAGCTGGCTTCACCGCCAGTGACCGAAACGAGCTGCATAAAGCTCTGGTTGGCCTGGAACATATTGCCGCCGCCAAAAGAACCCCCGACACAAAAAACGGCAAAAAGAACAGCAAGCACTTTGCCCAGGGTCTTGAGCGCCGGGCTGCGCTCGGCCAGGCCTTTTGAAAGGTAGTACATCGGGCCACCCGAAACCGTCCCATCCGTATACTCATTCCGGTATTTAACGCCAAGCGTGCACTCGACAAACTTCGAGGACATGCCGAGTAACCCGGCCAGGATCATCCAGAAAGTCGCACCGGGCCCGCCCAGGGATACGGCTACCGCAACCCCTGCTATGTTCCCGAGTCCAACCGTGCCGGAAAGTGCTGTCGCCAGCGCCTGGAAATGCGTTACTTCGCCCGCCGACATGGGATCGTTGTAGTCGCCGCGCACCAGCTGAAAACCGTGTTTGAAGGCCCGGATATTGATAAACCGGAAATACAGGGTGAAGAGCGTCGCCGCAAAAATGAGCCAGACCAGCACAAAAGGGATTTGTACGCCCCCCAGGGGGAAAGAGCTAAAGATGAATCCGGCTACGGCGTCAGCGAACGGCTTGACCGCTTCGTTTATCCTGGCGTCAACGCCATCGTTTGCAAATACGGGCAGAGATACGCTGAGTAGTATCATGGCGAAGGCAAAGCAACGCCCCATTATTTTTCTTGGCACTTGACTCTCCAGGTGTAATTTCGGCTCAGGGAACGACAGTCACGGGTATTTTTGATATCTGCACGAGCGTATTTGCAACACTGCCGAACAGTTGTGACTTGATTCGCGATGAACCGGTTTTTCCGATAATGATATTGGTTGCTCCAAACTCTTTCGCTACTTCGTTGAGCGTTTCCGCAGGATGGCCATGCCTGATTACGCCCCTGGCAAATACACCTTTTTCTCTGAGATCATCCACCATGGGATCGATGATTTCCTTGTGCGCACGTTGAAGTTCATCCTCGCGGCGCCTGTGACGCTCTTCATTTTCCTGTGGTGTATTGAAAGAGAAAGGTGACCAGTCAATCACGTGAACGACAATCAACTGTGCTTTCGACATTTCCGCCCGGTCTGCCGCATATTCGAATGCACGGTTGCTGCAGTTGCTGCAGTCGACTCCCACAAGCAATACCTTGCTCATAAATCTCTCACCTCAATTATGGATATGCCAATACTAACCCATCAGGCAGAATCGTCGAGCCACTTAATGGAACAACCGATCGAAGCAACCTGCTGTTCCGGTCCCTGGCCCGTCTCGGCAACCTGTTTCATGGCCAGGAATAGATCGCGTTTCACGTCGCCGTCATCCTGTTGCCGACCGCTCGCATCCAGCCGGCCCCGGTACTGAAGTGCGAACTTCGAGTTGTAGCCAAAAAAATCGGGGGTGCACACCGCGCCGTAAGCTTTGGCGACCTCCTGGGTCGGGTCGATCAGATACGGGAAAGGATAGCCGAATTTTGCGGCAACTGATTTCATGTTCTCAAAAGAGTCTTCAGGATAGTCGGTGGGATCATTGGACATGATCGCCACGCTGTTGATACCCAACTCCTTCAACTCGGACGTATCGCGCACCAGCTTTTCTCTGATTGCCTTAACATATGGGCAGTGGTTGCAGATGAACATCACGAGCAGGCCCTCTGGACCCATGCACTCCTGGAGCGTCCAGATCCTGCCATCGATTCCCTGGAGTGAAAAATCAGGCGCCTTTTTGTCAAAATCACAAACCGGGGTATAGGTACTGACCATTTTCTATGATCCTGATCAAAAACCGTATTATATCAGCCCCGGCGTATGACTTTACCCACGCAATATTGTGAAAATTTGCTATGATTGAGTTGAACGTTTTGTGTTTCCGATTATCAAAGCCCCTGCAGTGTTTCAACAGGGCAGTGGTTTTGTGTGGATTGTCAGGCTTATGAGCGACAGGTACAAAAGTGCTTTATTCAGAGCAGGGGCTTTGCTTCCCTGCCTGATGCTATGCATGGCACCTTCGCTCAGCCGGGCTGATATCACGCGCGTTCCAGCTACTGTTCTCGATAACGCCACGTTATTGATGATGTCAACCAGTCACGAGGCAGGCGAGGGCGCTCGCGTGCCTTTTCCTGTTGCTTCCAACAGCAGCGCCGGCCTTGACTTCGACCTCGGCGGCAGTGAAACACGCAAACTGCAATTACAACTGGATCAACCGCTGACTCTCAGTGCCGGAACTGTAACCCGGTCTCTTGATGACGGCGGCGACATACTGGGCCTGGACGCCACCCTTAACGTGCCGCTTTCGAACAATTTTGGCCTGTCCGCGGGAGTCGAAAGGCAAGCGGGCAAAGCCCGGTTCCAATCGCTCGGCAGCATTCAGTGCATGAACGGCACATTGCGCGCCGACTCGTACACCGCATCCGGCTGTCGTTTTGTCGACGAACCACTCGCATCGAGTGAGCAAAAACGCTTCAAACTCGGGTCTGATTTTACTATCGGCAACACATCCACATCGCTTAGCTGGTTTACCCAGGATTCAGAATTCAACCAGTCTGGTGCCAGGAGTCCTGGCGGTATGGGTGGGCAGGCGGTCATGGGAAACAGCCTCCTTTCCGCTGGCCTGGGCAACCCGTTACTCTCGCCCGCAGGATCCGACCCCCTGCAATTTCTGAACAGCGAGGCCAGCGGCGTCAATCTCAATTTCAAAGTGGGCATTGCGACCGATACCGCAGGTGACGTCCGTGTTGGCCTTGCATTCACCCGGATCCTCGACGCCAACTATCAGGGTCTGTATTCCAATTCCGGAGACGCACTCTCCTGGACACTTGCGGAACCCTTCAACACGGCCAGTATGGATCTTGAATGGAGTCATGGCGCTTTCAGCAGCGGTATCCAGGCATTTTACCGGGAACCGGTGGATTTCCTGAACCGTAACAGCCTGGACAGCCTGACCACTTTCGATGTGCATTTCACCTGGCGCACTCCCTGGAAAGCCAACCTGAGTGTCGGCGCCAGCAATCTGTTGAATTCCGGGGTGAATAACGCGGGTGGCGCGGAGAATCAACCAGTCGATCCACTCGAATCCATTTATGGCCGCATACCGTACGTCAGGTATAAGCAAGACCTCTGATCCGTCGACCGGAACAGGCGATATCCTCACTCAACATGTTAGACTTGCGCGGTCTCGCGCCTGAAGGTTTAGAAATGAACAAGATTTTTATTACCCTGCTGTTGTTGACCGCCAATCTCTCAGCGCTCGCCGCAGAAGGTTTTTCGTCCCTTGAAGAACAGATGACGGGCAAGGACTATGCGGCGGCCGGTCTCGATAAGCTTTCGCCCCAGGAACTTGCTGCGCTGAATGCCTGGATCCGCGCGCACTCATTAGCCACACTGGACCAGCCAACTGCAGTGGCCAGTACCAGCGCCCCGGCATCGGCCTCGGGAAACAAGGATATGCGCGGACTGAAAACCGGCAGTTCGGACAAGACTCCCATCTCGAGCACCATCAAAGGCAAATTTACAGGCTGGGACGGCCAAACCGTTTTCAAGCTCGAAAATGGCATGATCTGGGCCCAGGCTGATAAAGACAAGTTCTATATCAAGGAAGTCGAAAACCCGAAGATCACCATTGAGCATGGCATTCTGGGATCATGGTATTTGCAGGTTGAAGGTTTTGATTCCAAGTGTAAAGTCAAACGCATTCAATAAAACTTAGAGATTTCTCCGCAAATCATCGCTCAATCTGCTGGCTTGCCGCATGGATTTTTGCACCTGGCGACTCCTGAACAACAGGGCCCTGACCACCAGGTAGGCAATTGCCGCTACCCCCATCAGGATCAACGGGCCAACCGATGACATCTGCGTGAAGCCACGCGAATCCCACCAGTACCAGCAGAAACCGCCAATAAGGACAGTTATGACCGCGTAACTGGTCATGTTCAAGCGGTAAATCCGATCTCGCAATTTGCGCGCCCGAAACACCCGCAAGTCATCTTCCGTTGCTTCACCCAACTGGAATCCACAGTAGTTGCAGATCACTGCCCGGCTGGAAATATTCTTGCTGCACTCGGGACATGAGATAACGCTCATGTCATTCTCCGAAAAATCTTAACTCGGCGCACAAACCACCGGATCGGCGGTTGCTGAAATGAATTGACCAACCGTATAACTCGCACAGTCGTTTGACAATCGCAAGACCCAGGCCTGCCCCCTTCCCTGTTACATTTTCGCCACGATAATGCCGGTCGAACACGCGCGCCAAATCCTGCTCAGGAATGCCCGGACCCGTATCTTCCACTTTGACCCGCCCGTTTCCAATCGTGATCACCACTTCCCCTTCCGAAGTGTAGCGCATTGCGTTACCAATCAGGTTGCCAACCGTCACGGCGATCACGGACTCCGGCGCGATCACGCTGACCTTATCTTCTTCGGCAACGCGCAATTCCAGGGGCTTGCCGCCAATCAGCGGTTCGTAAAGATGCACAACTTCATTGACGACCCGCCCGACATTTTGCGCAGTGCTGTCCGTATGGATGCCCTGTTCAGCGCGGACCATGTGCAACAGGGCTGTCGTAATATCTGCTGATTGCCGCGCCGCACGGGCGATCCGAAGCAATCTCGTGCGCACTTTTGGCGCCAGGTCCTGCTGCGCCAGTAACAACTCAGTGGCGCCGGTGATCACCGTCAAGGGAGAACGCAGCTCATGACTGACATCCGCATTAAATTCGCGATCTCGTTCAACCAGGTGGTGCAGGCGATCGGCATAACCGTCAAGCGCACTGGCCAGTTGTCCGACCTCGTCATCGGCGAAGTGTTCTGATAATCGCTCCGGCTTGCTGTCTTCAGAGAGCGTATCCAATCGGGCGGCCAGATCAGTCACCGGTTTCATCACGCGGCGGGAAGACCATGTCCCCAGCATGAATGACAAGGCGGAAAACACGAGAACCACCCCGATTAGAGCAATGATCAATTGCTTCTTGATCCTCTGGTTTTCACTGATGTCATAGATCAGAAAAGCCCAGAGATCACTCTCCTTTCTTACCGCCGCCTTGAAAACTCCTCCCGAAATTTTTACCTCGTGCACACCGGACGGGAGATTACGCACCTCGTCACTAACGGTGTGGTTGGGATCACCCGGGCGGGTGATGTAGCCCTGGATTCTTGTATAGAAAGGCTCAACCACTGAAGGGTCAATGCGCAGCTGGCTGACGTAATCATCGAGTTCACGTGCAATCGTCGCACCGATCAACTGGTCCTCAAGATAATTCTGGAGCGCGAGAGTACTGACCGCAAAAAGGGCGCTCAGCAGTGTGCCGAGTAAAAGGAAAGAGAGGACAATTCGGCTTCGAAGCCTACGACGATATTGCATCCGGGTCCACCAGGCGATAACCGATTCCGTGTCGAGTCTGAATCATGTTACTACCGAATGGCTTGTCAATGGCGCTTCGCAGCGAGTGAATGTGGACCCTGAGGCTATCGCTGTCGGGCATTTCTTCCCCCCAGACTTCCATTTCAAGTTCGGACCGGGAAACCACGTTTGGCGAAGCGTCCATGAGACAGCCCAACAGTTTAAGCCCGATCGGGTTGAGATAGATTTCCTGTTCGCCCCGGCTCACGCTGAGCGTGTCGAGATTGTACTTGAGATTACCCACCTTCAACTCTCTGCGGTTCCAGCGGCGTCCACGTCCCGCCAGCACCTTCAGACGCGCCTCGACCTCCTGCAATTCGAATGGTTTAACCAGGTAGTCATCCGCTCCCGTTTCAAATCCAGCCAGCTTGTCTTCCAGCCGGTCGCGGGCTGTCAGCATCAATACCGGGGTGTCCTTGCCGGCGTCCGCCCGGAGTTTTCGGCAAACTTCGAGACCGTCCATACCCGGTAAGGCCAGGTCCAGGACAATCGCATCAAATTCGTTGACCACAGCAAGGTGCAAACCGGTAATCCCGTCGCCGGCGAAATCGACCGTATGGCCATGATCCTCGAGGTAGTCCCCCAGGTTCGCGGCAATATCCGGATTATCTTCAATAATCAGCACGCGCATCGATCAGAATTTGTCCCCGAGCACTTCAACACCTTCCAGTCCCTTGGCCAGCGAATCAGCGTCTCCGCCTTCATCCAGTTTGATCATCAAACGGACCTCGTTCGCCGAATCGGCATGACGCAATGCGTCATCGTAAGAAATCTTGCCTGCCTTGTACATGTTGAACATGCACTGGTCGAAGGTAATCATTCCATGATGGCCTGAATCCCTCATGACCAGCTTCAACTCATCGATCTCACCCTTACGTATGAGGTCCTTGATCAGGGGCGTTGCCAGCAATACTTCAAATGCTGCCCAGCGGCGCGACCCGTCTACTGACGGAATCAGTTGCTGCGCTATGGTCGCCTTGAGATTGAAAGACAGGTCGAGCAGGATCTGCTCGCGTTGCTCTTCCGGAAAGAAATGCAGAATGCGGTCCATCGCCTGGTTGGCGTTATTCGCGTGCAATGTCGCCAACACAAGATGTCCTGTTTCCGAAAAGGTAATGGCGTGCTCCATGGTCTCACGCGTACGAACTTCGCCAATCAGGATCACATCCGGCGCCTGCCGCAGTGTATTTCTCAAGGCAACTTCGAATGATTCGGTATCAATTCCGACTTCACGCTGGGTTATCAGGCTCTTGCCGTGTTGGTGAACGTACTCGATCGGATCTTCGATGGTAATGATATGTCCGGTCATGCGCTGGTTGCGGTAACCCACCATCGCAGCCATGGACGTCGATTTACCCGTTCCGGTTGCACCCACGAACAATACAATTCCGCGCTTTTCGAGCGCCAGTTCCGACAACGCATCCGGACAACCCAGTTCCTCGAAATTTGGAATGCGGGTTTCGATGCGGCGGCACACCATTCCCGTCATGCCCTGCTGTACAAATGCGCTGACTCTGTACCTGACCTCCGGACCCAACGAATAGGCAAACTGCAATTCCTGCGTGTTACGAAACTCTTCTTTTTGCCGTTCCCGCATCAGGCTGAGAACAATCTCGCGGGTTTTTTCAGGCGACAACAGATCCGTTGAGATCGGTTTGATCTTGCCGTGTACCTTGATGCAGGGAGGCGCGTCGACCGTTACAAACAGATCGGAACCGACCTCGTCATGGAGTTGCTTTAACCAAGTATCAATGACTTTCATCTTCCTGCCTCCTACTGGAACATCTTCTTGTCCACAGCGCGCCTGGCTGCTTCCAGCTTGTTAATGATGCCTCGCGTCACCAGGGATTCAAGTGCCTGGTCCAGCGTCTGCATGCCGACATTCTGGCCGGTCTGGATGGAAGAGTACATCTGGGCGACCTTGTCTTCCCTGATCAGGTTCCGGATAGCCGGCGTGGCAATCATGATTTCCCACGCGGCGACGCGGCCTCCGCCGACCCGTTTCAGGAGGGTTTGAGTTATTACGGCCCGAAGTGATTCTGAAAGCATCGACCGCACCATTGACTTTTCACCTGCCGGGAACACATCAATGATTCGGTCAACAGTCTTCGGCGCTGAACTGGTGTGGAGGGTGGAGAATACGAGGTGGCCGGTTTCTGCCGCCGTCAATGCCAGCCTGATGGTTTCGACATCGCGCATTTCACCCACCAGGATGATGTCCGGGTCCTCACGCAACGCCGCTCGCAATGCCTGGTTGAAACCGTGTGTATCACGGTGAATTTCCCGCTGGTTGATGACACATTTCTTGCTGCGGTGGACAAATTCAATCGGATCCTCAATGGTGAGGACATGTCCCTCCACGTGATTATTGAGATGATCGATCATGGCCGCGAGGGTGGTGGATTTACCGGAGCCGGTCGGGCCGGTCATCAGGATCAGGCCACGTGGCGCATCGATGATCTCCCTGAAGATCGGCGGTGAACCAATGTCTTCGAGCGTCCAGACGGAATCCGGGATGGTCCTGAAAGCTCCGCCTACCCCTCGGTCGTGATGGAAACAGTTGACGCGGAACCGCGCCAGGCCTTGCACGGAATAAGAATAATCGACTTCGAGATTCGCTTCGAAATCGCGCCTGTGTTTATCACTCATCGTACTGTAAACCAACTCCTGGAGTTGGGCCGTGTCCAGCGCAGGTAAGGTCAACCTCCGGATGTCACCGTCTACACGAATCATGGGCGGAAGCCCTGACGATAGATGCAAATCCGAGGCGTTATTTTTTACTGCGAAGGCAAGCAGTTCAGCAATGTCCATATTCTCTCCTTGAAACTACTCTGTCGCGTTACAATACATCTGCATTTGCGCCAGGTAACACGTTTCTAATCCATGACTTATACACCCCAGACCTAACCATAGATCAAGCCCAGTCTTCCTGCAAGATGAATAACTTAAAAGAAAATCTTCACAATGTCCGTGCACGGGTTAACTTTGCCTGCGAGAAGGCCGGCAGAAACCCCTCCGAGATCGCTATTCTGGCTGTCAGCAAAAAGCATGACGTGGAACGTATTCTAGCCCTTCATGAGTTAGGCCAGTCTTCTTTTGGTGAAAATTACGTCCAGGAAGCACTGGCAAAAATGGAACAACTTTCTGCCAAAGCGATCGACTGGCACTTTATCGGCCCCTTGCAATCCAACAAAACGCGGGAAGTCGCAAAGAATTTTCAGTGGGTTCAAAGCGCTGACCGGGCCAAGATACTGCAACGGCTTTCGAGCCAGCGGCCGGCAAATCTCCCGGAGCTGAACATCTGCATCCAGGTCAATATCGATCGCGAACCACAAAAAGCCGGCGCCATGCCAGAACAAGTGATGAGTCTTGCACAGACGGTGATTGAATTACCCGGGCTCAGGTTGCGCGGCCTGATGACTATCCCGAAGGCCACCTCTGAATCACATGATCCGGCCGATAGTTACAAGCGCATGGAGTCGGTGTTTCTGGCGCTTATCGAATCTGGAATTGAACTGGACACATTGTCCATGGGGATGTCGGGAGACCTTGAAGCAGCCATAATGCACGGAAGCACCATGGTCCGTATCGGCACAGACCTGTTCGGCCCACGACCCGCCGGCAGCGAAAACTGAACCAGAAGAGGCAACGGAATGACATGATAATCACCTTCATTGGCGGCGGAAATATGGCTACTGCCCTGATCAGCGGCCTGGTAAATCCGCCCAGAGCTCACCTGCAAATCCGGGTATGTGATCCCAGCGACCAGGCCAGGGCCCATCTCGAAAATACATTCGGTGTGGCCACTTTTACGGATTCCGGCATTTCCATTGAAGGGGCAGACGTCATTGTCCTGGCGGTGAAACCGCAAAGCATGCCGGTTGTACTCGAAGCGCTGAAAGGAAAGGTTCGGCAGGAGCAACTCGTGCTATCCATCGCTGCGGGCATTACTCTTACCAGCATCTGCGACCAGCTGGGCGAGGGGCTGGCGGTGATTCGTTCCATGCCCAACACACCGGCGCTTATCGGACACGGCATTACCGGTGTGGTGGCAGGCCAACTGTGTAATAAAGCTCAGCGGCGTCAGGCGGAACAGATTCTGGAAGCAGCCGGAGAGATCGTGTGGCTGGAAGACGAGGGATTGATGGATGCAGTGACCGCAATTTCAGGGACCGGTCCAGCCTATTACTTTCTGCTTACCGAGGCCCTGGCCGCGGCAGCGGAGTCTTTCGGCCTGCCTGCCGACGTCGCTGACCGCCTCGCATCGATCACCTGTTTCGGCGCCGGCGCCATGTTGGCCGGAAGCCCCGGTGAAGCAGCCGAACTGCGCCGCCGAGTGACTTCTCCCGGCGGTACGACACAAGCTGCCATGGTCGTCATGGAAGACGGCCGTTTCCGTGAGTTGGTATTCAAAGCGGCTGAGGCCGCAAGGGACCGCAGCAAGGCACTGGCGCTCAAATGAACAGCTCAGGCACAAATGCTTTTTCCTATTTGATCGGCACCCTGCTCGATCTGTACACGACGGCAATAATACTTCGCCTGTTACTGCAATGGGTGCGCGCAGATTTTTACAATCCGGTCTGCCAGTTCCTGGTCAAAGTCACCAACCCGGTCATTGTCCCCTTGCGCCGGGTGATCCCTTCGATCGGTAGACTGGATACCGCATCCGCTGTAGTGATCCTCGCCCTGGAATTCCTGAGCGTCTGGATTGCGAGCAAAATCAGTTCCTCGCCCCTGGACTTTTTGCAAATCATCAGCCTCGGCCTGATGAAGCTGGGTGCTACGGTATTGATGACGTATTTTTTCCTGATTATCGCTTCTGTCATTCTCAGCTGGGTGGGCGCCCGAATGCACCACCCGGCCATTCCGCTGGTTTACAGGCTGACTGAACCCGTCCTGGCGCCTTTCAGGAGGTTCATTCCCCCAATCGCGGGAATCGATCTTTCACCTCTATTCGCTTTGATTTCGATACGATTTCTGCTTCTTCTGATAGGATGGTAAACCCATTTCCGCTGGAAATAAGGATTCAAACCCATGAAACAGTTCTTCACCGCACTGCTATTGCTTGGAGCCCTTTCCTTTTCGCCGGTCAGTGGGGCACAACAAGCCCAGGATTTTGGCGATTACGTCGTGCATTACAACGCTCTCAACACCAACCTGCTCCCTCCACAAGTTGCAAAGGCTTATGGCATTCAACGTTCTTCCAACCGGGCCCTGCTGAACGTGACAGTATTGAAAAAAGTCATGGGTTCACCCGGCACACCGGTTAGCGCAGCGATCACCGCAACCGGAACCAACCTGACAGGGCAAATCCGCGACATCCAGATCCGCAAAATCGAGGAGTCCGAAGGCGCGATTTACTACCTGGGTGAGCTGCCGGTTCATAACCTGGAAACCTACCGGTTCGATATCGTGATTAACATTGAAGACGAGGATGAACCGCTCCAGGTGAAATTCAGGCAGCAGTTTTATACCGAGTAAGGCTCAGGCTGAGACAATCGTGATGTCTATCCGGCGGCGGTGCGGGCGGGTGCGATGTTCCCAGAGATAGGCCCCCTGCCATGTTCCCAAAGCGAGGCGGTGCCCCCGGACCGGGATGGTCAATTCCGTGCAGGTCAAGACAGAACGAATGTGAGCCGGCATGTCGTCCGGGCCTTCCATGCGATGAATCCAGGCTGGATCGCCATCCGGCGCCAGCCGGCTCATGAATCGCTCCAGGTCAGCCCGGACGTCCGGATCGGCGTTTTCTGTAATCAGCAATGAAGCACTGGTGTGGCGAATGAAAACGTGACAGAGGCCGTTATCCACTTTGCTGTCACGCACGATCGCCTGTAATTCACCGCTGATTTCCTGGAAGCCGCGGCCCGGAGTGGCGATTTCAATCGTATGGATCAGGGGTTCAGTCTCTGTTTATTCCACACGCCGCTTTGCTGTGAATACAAAAATCGATCATGTAGCCTGAATTCACGCTGCGTCCAGAACTCAACCGTTTCCGGACTGAGAACGAAGCCGGTCCACCAGGGCGGACGCGGAACCTCCTCGCCTTCGTACTGCAATTCCAGTTCCTTTACGCGTTGAAGCAGGGTTTCACGGCTATCCAGGGGCGCGGACTGCCGAGAGGCCCATGCACCGATCTGACTGCCCCGATCCCTGGTCGAAAAATAGGCATCAGCAGCCTCATCACTGACCCGGGTGACTGCACCCACCAGTTGAACCTGGACACCACTCGCTTTCCACAAAAAGGTTGCAGCGGCCCTGGGGCAGATTGCGAGTTGCCGTCCTTTTTTGCTGTGGGTATTGGTAAAAAACACGAAGCCGTCTTCATCCAGCGCCTTCAGCAACACCGTCCGGGATGTGACCATTCCCTCGCCATTGCTGGTTGCCAGAACCATGGCAGTCGGCTCGGGTTCACCCGACACTCGGGCCTTCTTGAAAGCCTTGTTGAACTCGTCGATGATTTCGCCGGAAAGCTTCAAGCGATTCACTGGTCTTCGGCTTGGGCCCTGGCCAGTCTGCGGGCCTTGGCCTGCGGTAATGTGCGCAGCCAAACCAACCAGACGACCAGCGCATCCATGATAATCAGCGCCTGCCACAGATAGAGGTGAAACCACTCGAACGCCACCTGGTTCCATTGCCCCAGGTAGAAAAGACTTATGATCCGCACAAGGTTTAGCCCCTGGATCGCAAAAAAGCCGATGGCAAAACCAATTAATTTGTTTTTGATCGGTGCTGGAAAGGAAAAAATTGCCGCAAAAAGAATGATTACGGCTTCAACGCCGTTACAGCCACGCTCGATGCGAACGCCGAATCCTGTGGTCTTATCCCGGATCACATTGGAAATGGCCATCACGTTATCGTCGAACAATTGGATGATCCAGACACTGACATCCGCAATAAAAGCCGTAAATGGCAGGATGACGTACTTTTCCGCCGGCTGTAGAATCTCCAACGTGAAGAGTCCAACCAGCAATACCGTGAACAATATAAAAAAGCGGATCATAGGAAAATGCCAAGGAACCTGTCCGGAATCCGGGCAATGTTACCCAAAGTCGTGTCCGGTTGCACGCTTGCCGGGGGCTCGATGAATAATCCTGCCACCAATGTTTACCTGATAGGACCCATGGGCTCCGGTAAAACCACGATAGGCCAACGTCTGGCAAAAAAACTGAATCTCGAGTTTCTGGACAACGACCACGAACTGCAGAAACAAACGGGCGCCAGCGTCAACCTGATTTTCGACCTGGAGGGCGAGAAAGGGTTCCGCAAAAGGGAAACTGCCATGTTAAGGAAACTGACGGCCCGAAATGGCGTGCTCTTAGCAACGGGTGGCGGCACCGTTCTGGCGCCGGAGAATCGTGAACTTCTCAAGAACACCGGAATCGTTGTCTACCTTCGAACATCGATCAATCAGCAAATCGAGCGATTGGTCCGCGACAAGAGCCGCCCCCTGTTACAATCCGGCGATCGTAAGGAAAAATTGATCCTCCTGGCGACAGAACGAAATCCCTTGTACCAGGCACTTGCGGACATTACGTACCAGTCCCGGAACCGGGGCCTGGAGTCAGCGACGGAAACCCTGTATCAAGCCATACTGTCGCACTGCATTAATCTGGACGGTAAGAACGCCCCGGAACCGGATAAAACCGAGTGATGAAATGAAAACCATCAACGTCGAACTCGTAAGCAATGCCTATCCGGTTTACCTGGGCCGCGGAATTCTGACCGACCAGTCGCTTTGGCAAAAGCACCTGGGCGCGGGTAATACCCTGGTCGTGAGCAATGACGTCGTCGCGCCACTGTATCTCGATGTACTTCGTTCAGGATTGCATGGAAGGAACATTGAAGTTCATATCATCCCGGACGGAGAACGGTTCAAAACGGCCGAAACCTGGTACGGCATTATTGACAAGCTTGTGGGTATGCGGGCACACCGGGATGCCAACATCATAGCGCTGGGAGGCGGCGTAGTCGGAGATATAACGGGATTCGCCGCGGCAAGCTACATGAGGGGAATCCGTTTTTTGCAGGCTCCGACAACCCTGCTCGCCCAGGTAGACGCCTCTGTGGGCGGAAAGACCGCCATCAATCATGAAAAAGGCAAAAATCTGGTCGGCGCTTTCCATCAACCGGCTGCCGTGATGGTTGATACCTCCACCCTGCTTTCACTGGACAAAAGAGAATTCAACGCCGGCATGGCTGAAGTTGTGAAATATGGCGCGATCCGCGATTCCTCGTTTTTCACCTGGCTCGAGGACAACGCCGACGCAATTAACGGCCGGGATATGGATGCCCTCGATTACCTGATTTACCGATCGGTGCTGGACAAAGCCGAGATTGTCGCCAGGGACGAAAAGGAAGCCGGTATCCGGGCATTGCTTAATTTTGGACACAGTTTTGGACACGCCCTGGAAGCTGAGACACAGTATTCGAAATTCCTTCATGGGGAAGCCGTTGCGATCGGGATGGTGACCGCGGCACGCTTAAGCGAATCGCGTGGCCTGTGCAGCCAGGGAACCACCGGCCGGATCTCCGACTTGCTCACCCGCTTCGGACTTCCCGTCCGTTTACCGGCCCAATCCTCTCTGGCCGGCCTGCGCAAAGCTCTGGATCTGGACAAGAAAGCCCTCGCCTCAGGCCTCAGATTGATTCTGTTGACCGCTATTGGCCGGGCCATAATCAACGATGACAGCCATCCGGACGAAATACTGTCCGTGATGGAGCAAAGCCTGGACCAAAACCGGACCAGCGCCAAGGAGTAGACAATAATGGAACTGAAAAACGATACCCTGTTAAGGGCGCTTCTTCGCCAACCCGTTGACCGGACCCCAGTCTGGATCATGCGCCAGGCCGGGCGTTACCTGCCTGAATATCTGAAAACCCGGGCCGAAGCGGGAAGTTTCATGGACTTGTGCCAGACCCCCGAGTTGGCCTGTGAAGTTACCTTGCAGCCCCTTCGCCGCTTCGACCTGGACGCAGCCATCATATTTTCTGACATCCTGACTATCCCGGACGTCATGGGCTTGAAGTTGTATTTTGTCGCGGGCGAAGGTCCAAAATTCGAGAATCCCATTCGTTCTGCGGATGATATCAGGAAGTTGCCCAGCCCCGACGTTAACGAATCGCTGGGTTACGTGATGGACGCCATCTCTCTGACCCGTCGAGAACTGGATGGCAAAGTCCCCCTCATTGGTTTCAGTGGAAGCCCCTGGACACTTGCGACCTACATGGTTGAAGGAGGTTCCAGCAGGACCTTCAGTAGAACCAAGAAACTCATCTACCAGGAACCGGAAATGGCGCATGAGCTGCTCGGAAAGCTGGCGAATACTGTCACTGACTACCTTAACGCCCAAATCGAAAGCGGAGCCCAGGCCGTGCAGATTTTTGACACCTGGGGTGGCGCATTGTCGGCAAAGGCCTACCAGGACTTCTCGCTGCAGTACATGGCGCAGATCGTATCTGGATTGAAAAGGGAAAATGAGGGCCGGCGCGTGCCTGTGATCCTTTTCAGCAAGGGATGCAACACCCAGCTCGAAGCACTGGCAAATACCGGATGTGATGCCCTGGGAGTTGATTGGACCATTTCACTCAACGAAGCACGTGCCCGGGTAGGAGAACGGGTTGCCTTACAAGGCAACCTTGACCCCGCCATCCTGCTGGCGGACGAAAAGGTCATTCACCGGGAAGTGAATGAAACGCTCAACAGTTTCGGACAGGGAAACGGACATGTTTTCAACCTCGGTCACGGCATCACTCCGGATGTGGATCCCGACAACCTCACCGCCCTGATCAACGCAGTCTGGGAACTGAGTCCGAGCTTTCATTCCTGAGCACCAGGCTGCGCCATTCGAGGGCAATTTCCAGCAGCAGGCTTCCCAGGCTGGATTCAAGCAATGGGGCTTGAAGTATTCTCTGTCGTGGTTTGAAAGTGGAATTGGTATGTGGTGTGAACAACAGCGACGGGGGGGCTTTGGCCCAGTCATGAGGTGCTTCGCTGACGATCAGGGAAAGGCCACCGCGCGGCGGAACCGCTTCGGCCTCGCCAAATGGCACGCCCAGCCGGGACAGAAAATTGCCAACACTGCGGTAAAACGCCTTTTCAAGATTCAGCTGACAGCGGATTCGTCCGAACAACGTACTTTGTAACCCAAGCGGGCGCCCTTTATCGCTGCAAAAGGCGCCGGGAAGAACCACTTCAAATCGGGAACCTCCTTTTTTCGGAATAGAGCACCTGATGTTCCCGCCCAGCGCCAATACGATCTTGCGACAGATGTAAAGACCAAGGCCACGGTTCCCGGTACCGGCTTCTGCAGGTGCGCTGTTGGGGTGGTAAGCCGAGAAGAGATGCTCGGACCGTGCCACGTCGAATCCCGGTCCGGTATCGCTGACCCGCAGCCGGATTGCCCGTCCCTGATCGCCTGCATCACCCACGGAAGCCGCCTCGATGATAACTTCACCCTTCAGGGTGAACTTGATGGCGTTCCCTACCAGGTTGTCCAGCAATTGCCGGACCAGGCAGGCATCCAGGCGCCAATACCTCGGCAAATCCGGATACGCCACGAGTAAGAGCTGGTTATTTCTCAAGGATGCCGCTGGCGTGTGACTGGTGACCACGTGCTCGAGTATTTCCATACCATCGACACGCACCGGATGCTGGGCAACGGTCCGGTCACCTTCCTCCTGAACGGCCCAGACAGACCGGATCAAGGACTCCATCTGCCTGCCTGAGTTCTCGATGGCCTTCAGCCAGCGATCCTGTTCGGCATTCAGTCCGGAGTCGCCAAGCAATTCGGCCATACCGAGTATTCCGTTCAGAACATTTCCGAGTTCATGGCCAAGAACGGCCAGGTTGTTATTGGTTGGAAAAACCGTGGATGGAATTGTGTATTCACGCCCCTTCATCTTTTTCCCTCGACACCGCGTTACGTTTTCCGGGTCCGGAAAACGAGGGGCGCGCGGTGCCCGTTCGATCTAATCTACAACGGCGGCAACCCTATGGCAACAGACTAACCATTCGGCAACACTTGATATTTCGGCTCTAAACCGTCAGATTCGTTTTGCCATGCCATTTCGTCTTCTTGTCTCAGTAGCGATCCTGATCATCACCTTCCTGGTGTTGTTCCTGGTTCTCATTGCTACAGAGACAGCGCTGACTGTCTGGCATTATCTGAAGGAAGCACCCGTTTTGATACAGTTCGGATATGCGGTCATACTGGCAGGCCTGCCCTTACTGACACTTGCGCTATTCTGGAACTGGTTTCGTCCGTCAAGAAAGAAAAAGCCGGTGGAACAACGTGTGCTGAGTCCGGAAGCACTGCAGGACGAGCTGCTGGAATCGGCCAGGCAGGGCGTCGATGTTTCCGCAGCGCTTGAAGAGATCCGGGAGCAGCGCAGGCGGCGCAGCACTGGCGAGGTCTTCATTGCCGTTCATGGTGAAGTCAGTGCCGGCAAAAGCAGCCTGGTCAAGGCGATACTGCCCGAAGCAGAGGTCGAGACCGATCCCCGCGCAGGAACAACCACAATGATCAGGCACTATTCCTGGCAGGCAGCTTCCGGCGATCGCGTAGTCATCGCCGACTTACCTGGCTTCAATTTCGAGGACGACAAACAAGCGCTGGAGGAAACCCGCCGCGCCCACCTGGTCATATTTCTCTGTGACGGCGACCTGACCAACAGCCAGGCAAAGCAATTGGAATTTCTGCGATCACTGGATAAACCGGTCATCCTGGCTTTAAACAAATCGGACCGTTACTCACGGGATGATCTGCGCTCACTGCTCGACCAGATTGGACAAAAAGCCGGGTTGAATCCGTCAGACCTGGTGGCGGTTTCAGCCGGCGGCAAAGAAGAAGTGATCCGCATGCTGGGAGAAGGCATCGAGGAGCGAAGCTCCCGTGACCGACAACCCGAAATAGCCGATCTGCGCCGTTGCGTGCAAAGGCATCTTGACCAGGACCGGCAACTGATGGAAAACCTTCGCGACACTGCGGTGCTTACGCTCGCGAGTGAAAAACTGGACGAAGCGAAAGACCGGCACCGGGCACAGAAGGCCGAAGATTTGGTCAACAAATACTCCCGGCGTGCCGTGATCGGCGCTTTGGCCGCCGTTGCTCCGGGATCGGACCTGGTAATCCAGGGTGTTCTGGCTACGCGCCTGATCAAGGAATTGTCCAATCTTTATAACGTTCCCGTGAAGGAAATTGAAATCGAGTCCTTCCTCGAACTGGCGGGCGGCAAAATCAGGAACATGACAGCCCTGACGCTTGCCATCGCCGGCAATGCTCTCAAAGCGTTTCCGGGCCTGGGAACCATTTCCGGGGGAGTGATCCATGCCATTGCCTATGGCATGATCTTTGACAGCCTGGGAAAAGCCGTGGCAGAAACCATGGCCAGCCGGGGTGAATTGAGGCCCTATCCCGCAGCGGAAGCTTTCGAGGACTTATTGCATGACCATCTGGAATCAGGTGCAGTCCACTTTGCGAAACTGGCTGTCTCACGGCAGAACCAGGGCAAAAATCAATCCTGAACAGCACCTGCTGGAAGCCAACCGCAATATCAGGGAACTGATTGAGGATACGAGTATTCCTGAATCGGTCCGGGCGGAGCTTGCCACCGAGTTTGAAGAAATCGAATCGATCTCCAGCAAACTTCGCAATGGCGAAATCCATATCGCTGCATTTGGCAGGGTGGGTGTCGGAAAGTCATCTTTACTCAACGCACTTTTACAGCGAGACGCTTTTGGTACCAGCCCTCTGCACGGCGAAACGAAAAATGAAGATCGGGAGAAATGGCGTTCGTTTCGGGAGGGGCACGTTGTCCTGATCGATACACCCGGAATCGACGAACTTGACGGTGCAGAACGTGAAGAACTGGCGCGTCGCATCAGCAGCAGGGTCGACGTGACCATGATGCTGTGCGAGGGCGACCTGACGAGCCCGGAATATATAGCCCTGGAAGGTTTGTGCGCTACGCAACGGACCGTATTATTAGTCCTCAACAAAGCGGATCGGTACACCACCTCGGAGCAGGAGTTGTTGCTGGAGCGGCTGCGCAAGCGTTGTGGATCCCTGTTGCCGTTGGACTGGATCATTCCCGCGAGCGCTGACCCCCGCCCCGAAACCGTTATCTATGTTGACAGTGCCGGCAAGGAACGCGAGAAAAGCCGGGAAGTGCCTCCCAATGTTTCCCGGTTGAAAGATGCACTGTGGTCGATACTGGAAAAAGAAGGCCAATCACTGGCCGCGCTCAACGCCGCAATTTTCGCCAGTGAACTCGACGAAAAAGTTGCTACACGGATTGTCGAAGCGCGCAGGACCGTAGCGGAAAAAGTCATTCGAAATTACTGTATCGGGAAGGGCTTGCTGGTCGCTTTTAATCCTGTCCCTGTAACCGACCTGCTGGCAGCTGCCGGCAGTGATGTAGCCATGGTCATCCACCTGGGCGAAGTCTATGGGTTCAAACTCTCCCGCCGGGAAGCAACCAAGCTGTTATTCACTATTTCGGCCCAACTCGTGGCGCTGATGGGGGCTTACTGGGGAATGAACCTGGTCTCCAGCGCCCTCAAAACTGCCAGCGCAGGGCTTTCGACCGCGCTGACCGCGACGACCCAGGGCGCCCTTGCATGGTATGCAACCTATTTGACCGGCAAGATGGCGCAATCCTGGTTTTCCAAAGGAAAATCCTGGGGAAATGCCGGCCCGCGAAAAACCGCGCGTTCCATCCTGGCTTCCCTGGACCGGGATTCAGTCATCAGGACCGCCCGTGAGGAGCTTTTGGCCAGGTTGAAGGGGCAGTAGCTCCTATTTTGTGCGAATCGAGACATCCCCGCTGAAAGTTTCGAGACGGATCTGGGCGCCGTTGTCACCTTCACGATGCCGCAGCATGACACCCGGGCCTTTTGAAACCCTGGTGGAATTCCCGAAGTCCGAATTGATATTGCCGCTGTAGCTCTGCGCGGTAAATTCCGCCTGTTGGGACGCGGGTAGCCGAAGCTTGACATCACCACTCATGGAATCGCAGCTCAGGCGGCCGCCCTCTCCTACCGAAAGCGTGAGTGTCATATCGCCTGACACCGATTCAAATTTGCCTCTTGCAACTTCACCTGCTTCCAGAGAAACATCTCCGGAGACCGTGCTGATGTTAATTTCGCCGGCTGGCCCGTTCAGTGTGACCTCTCCACTGACCGTCTCTACCGAGGAACGCCCAACGGATCCTTTGAATTCCACGTCGCCACTCACGGAATGCAACTCCATCTGTTGCGGCGAAGCATCTATTTCCAGATCACCGCTGACGGTATTCAAAAGGATGCTCTCACCACGGCTTCCGTCCACAGAAATGTCGGCGCTGACGCTGTCAGCTTCAATACTGGCGGCAACCGGAATCCGGAGATAGAGGTCCGTTCCATCGACATGGCGATTACGCTTTTTGTTATGTACCCGGATTTGTACGCCGTTCGAAGACGAGGTAATTTCAATTTCCTCCACACCGTCACCCGCTTCCCCCCTGATCTGAACCTCTGCCCGATCCCAGCTTATGAACTCGATATTACCCGCAAGGTTTTCCACTTGCACGAGACCGTCGGCCGGCATCCCGAGTGTCTGATCAATTTCTTCACCCGCGAATCCAGCAATGGCGAACATCGCGGCCGCGGTACCTAGTGTCACCACAAACAACTGCTTAAGTGATGTGTTGGTGAGGGTATTCATATGGTCAATCTCCGGTTATTTCGATCAAGTGAAACCAATTGTTTCAGGAAACCAAGCTGTCGGGAGCGAAGCTCCAGCATCCTTTCGTTTAAAAACAGGTCGCCTGGATTCTGTTCCAGTGCAACGGCCAGGGCTTCTTCGGTGACTCTCAGGTCGGCCCACCCCATTTCAATTTTTTCTATCGTCTGCGGAGCGAGGCTATTGTGTGAATCTTCCGCACTGATGAACTCCCGGAACGCAGCGAGATACTCTGCATCAACGGTGCTGAGCAAGCCGGGCACATCGGAACTTACAAACTCAACGGCTTCTAGGGTTGCAGATTCCGGTTCACTCGAAACCAGAACTTCCGGCGAAGGCGTGTTTTCGCCAAACGGAGACTTCAACACCAAACCAGCAGTGAAGGCGAGCACTACGGAAGCCGCGGCGGCTCTGAGCCACCAGTTGGCCGCAGGTTTCGCCGAGTCCGCGCGAGCCGGTAATTTTTCGATCGCCGCGGCAATTCCCGGCCACGGGTCTCTGGCCGGGCTGATTTCACGCGGAAGTTCAGCGATATTGCTCAACAGTTCCTTTTCACTCATTCTGGGACTCATTTATCCAGTTCCTCCCGGACCAGTTTTCGCGCCCGGTGTAATTGGGC
>JAHEFT010000099.1:2983-9144 GCA_024640025.1 Chromatiales bacterium | reverse complement strand
CATCGAGCAGATGCGCCTGTCAGCCACCAAGGCGCTGCTGGAGCGGCCGGATACCATCATCGTGGCCACGGTTTCGGCGATCTATGGTCTGGGTGACCCGACCCAGTACCTGAGCATGGTTTTGCACCTGTCGCGCGGGGAGCGGATTGACCAGCGCGTCATCCTGAGGCGCCTGGCGGAGATGCAATACAGCCGCAATGATATGGAGCTGCGTCGCGGCACCTACCGGGTGCGCGGCGACATTATCGATATTTTTCCCGGCGATGAAGAGGCCCAGGCCGTCCGCATCGAATTGTTCGACGAGGAGGTGGACTCGATCTGCGTGTTGGATCCGCTGACCGGAGAGATGCTGCGTAAGCTGCAGCGGATTACCATTTTCCCCAAGTCGCATTACGTGACGCCCCGCCAGGTGGTGCTGGATGCCACCCAGTCGATTGCCGAAGAACTCAAGGAACGGCTGGAAGAGCTGCGTGAGCGGAACAAGCTGGTTGAATTGCAGCGCCTGGAACAGCGCACCCGTTATGACCTGGAGATGATGCTGGAACTGGGTTACTGCAACGGCATCGAGAACTATTCCCGGCACCTGACGGGCAGGGGGGCCGGAGAGGCGCCGCCAACCCTGTTCGACTACCTGCCGGCCGAATCACTGGTGGTGCTGGACGAGAGCCACGTGATGATTCCGCAACTGGGCGCCATGTACAAAGGCGACCGTTCACGCAAGGAAAACCTCGTGATGTACGGTTTCCGCCTGCCGTCCGCACTGGACAACCGCCCGCTCCGGTTCGAGGAATGGGAAGCCCGTATGCCGCAGACCATTTTCTGCTCGGCGACGCCGCGCCCGTATGAAATGGAGCGGTCGGGCAGCGTGGTGGAGCAGGTCGTGCGGCCGACCGGACTGGTCGACCCGGCGGTCGAGGTGCGGCCGGTCGGTGACCAGGTGGACGACCTGCTGTCGGAGATCAACAAGCGAACCGCGCTTGGCGACCGGGTGCTGGTGACCACGCTGACCAAGCGCATGGCGGAAAACCTGACCGAGTACCTGGCGGATCATGGCGTGCGGGTGCGCTACCTGCATTCCGACATCGACACGGTCGAGCGCGTGGAGATCATTCGGGACCTGAGGCTGGGTGAATTTGATGTATTAATCGGGATTAACTTATTGAGAGAAGGCCTTGATATGCCAGAAGTTTCTCTCATTGCAATTCTGGATGCCGATCGCGAAGGCTTCCTCCGGTCAGAATCGTCCCTGATCCAGACCATCGGGCGCGCTGCCCGCAACGTGCGCGGCCGGGCGATCCTCTACGCCGACCGGATAACCGGCTCGATGGAGCGTGCGATGGCGGAAACCGAGCGGCGCCGCAACAAGCAGATCCAGTACAACGTGGAGCATGGCATCACGCCGAAAACCATCGAGAAGCGGGTCACCGACATCATGGAAGGAGCGCATGACGAGGGCAGGGGGCATGGCCGCCGGATGGCCAGGGTCGCAGAGGAAGACGCCCGCTACGCCGACGTCACGCCGAAAAACCTCCCACGGGCGATTGCCGAACTGGAAAAACGGATGTTCACCCACGCGGAATTGCTCGAGTTCGAAGAGGCGGCCCAGGTCCGCGACGAGATCCACAAGCTCAAGGAACGCGTGCTGAAGGCATAAAATCCTATTCCAATGCGCTAAAGCCTGACCCAAGCTGCAACTGACGCAGCAGCGGATGTTTCTTACGCTGGTGGTTCTGCATGCGTTTCAGGACATCGTCCAGGGTCTGCACCGCGGCTTCGATGTGCGGGCCCTTGTTCAGCATCACGCACTCGGCTGCCTGGCTGATCGAGGCATCGCTGATTTCCGCGCGCGAGGGGTGGCCGCGCCGGGTCAGTCCTTCCAGGACCTGGGTCGCCCAGATCACCGGCGTATGCGCCGCCTCGCCAATCCACAGCATTTCCTGCTGAACTTCGGCCAGGCGCTCGAAACCGCATTCCACGGCCAGGTCGCCGCGTGCGATCATGATGCCGGATGCCTTGAACTTCATGGCTTCCAGCAGCAGACCGGGCAGGTTGGCGAAACCCCACTTGGTCTCGATCTTGAGCACGACACCGATCTCTCCACAACCCAGCTTGACCAGTTGCCGCCGAAGTTCCTTTGCGTCTTCAGGCCGGTTGGCAAAAGAAAGTCCCACCATGTCGGCGTGGCGAACCACGAAATCGAGATCCCGCAGATCCTTTTCGCCGAGGGCGGGCAGACTGAGCTGTGAATCCGGAAAGTTGATGCCCTTATCGCCGGCCAGCGTTTCAACGGGCCGGCGTGTATGAGTGATCCGGACCTGCAGGCGGCCCGGGCTTTTCTTTTCGACCAGGCCGGTAATGCGGCCGTCATCGAAACAGACGGGTTCGCCGCGGCGGATATCCCGGAAAATTTCGGGTACGGGCAGGGAGACCCGCCCGGGACTCAGCAATTCCCCGTTATCGTCCCTGAGCTCAGGCTTGCCGGCTTCATCGTGGTTCAGTATGAGCAGCACGTCATCCGTTCTAACCCGGATTTTGCTCTGCAGCCGGGGTAATTCCCTGATCCCGGTTTCCCGGTCAAAGCCACGCAGGCGCAGAACCGTCCCGTTGGTCACATAGGCGGTCTTGCCGGCATCCGCCCAGCACCCCTGGGGAGTGACCTCCCTGATCCGCCAGCGTCGTTTGGAATCACGCGCATCCCTGAGCAGCACACGGTTGCCGGCCCGGCAATCCTCCAGCCATTCGCGGTCGACGACCAGGCAGGCATCGGCAGTCTGGATTTCGCTGTCGGCGGACGTTTCAGCCGTCAACCAGATGCGGGCGGGCCGCAGCACGCGACCGAATGAATCCCGCAGCGGCCGGATCTTTTTGACCGCGGGAAGCAATTCCATCGGT
This sequence comes from Chromatiales bacterium, assembly GCA_024640025.1. GTDB lineage: Bacteria > Pseudomonadota > Gammaproteobacteria > Xanthomonadales > SZUA-36 > JAHEFT01. The sequence continues at coordinate 6,252 of JAHEFT010000099.1, read as the reverse complement.
CCGGTCCGGAGTTTCGGGCCGCCCAGGTCCATCAGGATGCGGCAGGGACTGCCGGTGGCCCGTTCGGCGTCACGCAGGCGCTCGATCATCCGTAACCACTTCTCCGGCCCGTCATGGGCGCAGTTGATCCGTACACAATTCATGCCGCTGTTGAGCAAGCGGTACAGCAGCAGGTAGTCGTCGGCGGCTTCCGCCGGCAGGGTGACCATGATGCGGGTTCGCCGGCCGGCCGGCGGGGCGCCAAGCAGTTTGTCGGTGTTGCTTTCGAGTTGGTCGAGACCGGCCTTGAATGCTTCGCGATCGACGCTTCCCTCGGCACTATCAGTCGAGGCTCCAGCGAGGGCATAAAGGTTGTGCAGCACCGCGTCGACCGAGGCCATCACGTGGGGCTCTGCATGGGCAAACGATGACAGGCCCAGGCGGGATAGCTGTCTCTGTAAGGGTCTGAGGTCGTGGTTGCGGAGTGACAGGTAGTGTACGAGGTTTTCCGCGCTGCGACGACGATTCACAGGCAGATCCCCATGATCGGCCAGGACGCATTCCACCTGTTGTCCGAGTTCCCCGCGCAGGGACTCCAGCTGACCGGTCAGGCTCTCAATGCCATCGTCGGTTGGTGCGTGCGATGCCGGGCTCATGGTTGCAACCTCCCACGATTACTCTATACCCGGCACAGGGGCCGCGTCTTGATCCAGGGCAGACATTGCCGTTGCTTTTTCGGGGGCGAAAAAAAACCCCGCCGGGTGGCGGGGTCTTTCTTATCAATTTGGCTGGGTGTTGCTTAGCCTTCAGTCGTCACATTAGTGGCCTGAGGGCCTTTCGGGCCGTCTTCCACGTCAAAGCTTACTGCCTGACCTTCTGCAAGTGATTTGAAACCACTGCCCTGGATGGCTGAGAAGTGCACAAACACGTCTTTGCCTCCATCAGATGGGGAAATGAAACCAAAACCTTTGGATTCGTTGAACCACTTCACGGTACCTGTCGTCATTCTGAATTACCTTTATAAAAATTAAAAAATGTAACAGTCGCAGATGTCAATAAAATCAAATTACAGGAGATAGCAATGAAACTTCTGACGTGACCTATAGGACTTGCAACCAATCTGTTTCTCAGTCGATAGGCGCTAATAACACATTGTTTTTAACGGGTTACCAACAGAGTACTGAAAGATTAGCCGTCCAGGCCCAAAAAAACAAGTTTTTTGTCATAGCGCGCTGATTGCTGCAGACCAGGGCAGGGTGGCGCAACGAATCCGGCTGGGGTAAGGCTTGACGCCCAGAAGAGGTTTGAGTGACTCTTCACCGTCCAGCGCCTGCCCGCCTTCAAGGGCCGAGTGCAGCCGGTCATGCAGTTCAGCGATCTGGCTGGCCGGTCTGCCCGGCAGGGTTTCGCACAACAACGATGCCGAGGCCATGCAGATGGCGCAGGCTTCACCGTTGAAAGCCACGGCTTCCACCTTGTCGTTGACGATATTCAGCTGTAACAGGATGCGGTCGCCGCACAAGGGATTCTCCGCCTCGTACTGGTGCGTTACGTCGATCTGCCGGCGATACCCGACCGGTTCCGCCGCGTGCCGCCGGATGGACTCACGGTACAGGCCGGCCAGGTCGCTCATCGAACGATGTCCAGCCACACCAGGTGATGGTCGGAGACAGCGCTCAGCTCATGGCCCTCTTCATCCGCAGCCGGCCAGAACACGCCGCAGCCGGAGATCTCCAGAGCGGATGACGGCAACAGGTAGTCCAGCCGCAGATTGCCCGTGTACTGGTCGTTGAAGTCCGCTGTGTCATTGGCCGGGTCGCCAGACTGCGTGAGGTTGATCCCGCCCTGGACCAGGGCAGCCTCCACCGCGCCGTGGCTGGTCGGGATGCACCCGCTGTTGATCCAGGGCGCTTGCAGGAGTTGGCCGATGGCGCCGGTCACCGATTCGCCGTCGAGCGGGTCTGCGTTGAAGTCACCGGCAATCACGAACGTTGCGCCGGGCGCAATACCGCCTTTTTGTCCTTCATCGTCCACGATGTAGCCGCCGCTGCCGGGAAGGGTGTAGTCGAGCCAGAACCGGATTTCGTCAAAATTTCGCAGGCCGTTGCGGTCCTCCGGCCCGTCGAACACCGTTGGAGTGGGATGGTGCGCCAGCAGGTGCAGGTCGCCGCCGTCCGTCTTGATCACCACGTCCCAGTGGCTCTTTGAACTGAGCCTGAGTCTTTCCCAAGTATCGTCCGGATAAAACGGGCTTTCGTCCGGGTTCACCGGACGCCGGGCGCCGGGCATCGACGACCAGGGAAAATGCTGAAAAGTCCTGCTGCGGGCCGTGTCGACCGGGTAACGCGACAGCACCAGCATGGCGTATTGCCCGGGGAATCGCCCAAAGCCCCAGGCATCGGCGGGGCCATTGGTTTTACCGTCGGCGTCGAGATCAAGCCCGCTGTCGATGCCGGTATTGACCGGCGCGCGGAAGTGATAGGGATAAACAATCGCGGGCTGCCCGTTTTGGGCGCGGGCCAGGTAGTTGTCGTTGAACAGCGCCGCTGCATCGATCGCTGGGTCGTAGTCGAATTCATTCAGCAAAACGATGTCCGGGCGCACCCGTTGCAGGATTTCCGCCACCCCGGCCAGGCCCGGGTCGTTACCCGAGGCCAGGGCGTCACCCATCGCCCCTTCGGCTTCCAGACCCATCGCGATATTGAACGTGGCGACCCGAATTTTGGCCGGTCCTGGCCCCGTGACATTTTCCGGCGCAGGTTTACACGCCACAAGGCAACCCAGGACAACAAAGAAGGGAACGAAATATCGCATAATCGTATGATATACCCGTGCGAGCCCGCCTTGCCGGCGATTCGAAAAATCACCCCACTCAAGTGAGGATCCATGCCATACATCAAGGTCATCAGCCCAAAGAAAGCCACCGGCAGACTAGCCGAAATCTATGAGCGCGTCACCGGCCCGGGCGGACAGGTGGACAACGTGCTGCAGATACACAGCCTGAGGCCGCATACGCTGTTGGGCCACATGGAACTGTACAAGGCGGTTTTACACCATCCCCGCAACAAGCTGCCTGTCTGGTTCCTCGAGGCAATCGGCGTCCGGGTCAGCCTGCTGAACGATTGCGCCTATTGCGCGCGGCATCACGGAGTAGGAATGAAGCGCCAGATGCAGGGCGACACGGAGGGCTATGAAGCCTACCGTGAACAGCTGGAACGGGACGCACCCGGCGCACCCTTTAGCGCAGCCGAACAGGCAGCCCTGGCTTACGCCGGCAAACTCACGCTGAC
>JAHEFT010000099.1:0-2883 GCA_024640025.1 Chromatiales bacterium | reverse complement strand
CTCGACCAGGCTTTCCAGCTCACGATCCCACTTCCAGTAGTCTTTGGAGTCGTCCATGGTCAGGCGGCAGTTGGCGCAGGCGGAAATCATCATGCCGGCCCCCGTGTCCTCGACCTGTTTCATCTTGATCTGGAAGACCTTGTGGCGCAGGTCCGCCGCGCGGCTCATGGCCTGCACGCCGCCGCCGCCGCCGCAACACCAGTTGAAGTTGCCGGTAGGGGTCATTTCACGGAAATCGGTGCAATCCTCAAGCAAGTAGCGCGCCGCATCCGTGGCGCCGCCACGACGGGAAATCTGGCAGGGGTCATGGTAGGTGAGGGCGCCTTCAATCGGATTGAACTTGAGCCTGCCTTCCTTCTTCAGTTTCGCGAGAAACTCGGTGATGTGGAGAACTTCGAACGGCAGGGGCCGGCCCAGGATGTTGGCGCCGGACCAGCGCAGCACGCCGTAGGCATGTCCGCATTCCGGGATGACCAGCGTCCTGGCGCCGATTTCCTCGGCGGCTGCAACCAGCTTTTCAATGGCGTGTTTCGCGATGTGCGGCTTGCCGGCCAGGAATCCGAAATTGGTGGATTCGTAGCCCTTGGTGCTGAAGGTCCAGTCGACGCCTGCCTGGTTCATCAACCGGGCCATGGCGACGATGGATTTCGGGTACTTCATCATTTCGATGGAGGAAATGGTCAGCAGCACCTCGGCCTTGTCCCTGTCCAGCGGCAGATCGACTTCGTAATCGTCCTCCAGCCACTCCACGCGGCCGTCAAACACCGCCGGTGTCACGCCCAGCGGGCTGCCCTTGGTCAACACGTTTTCAGCCGCTTCGAACAGGTCGACCGGGCCCCGGCCCGCGGCCGCGAAGGCCTGGCGGGAGGCGGCCACGATGGACGCGATGTCGATGCCCATCGGGCAGACCTGGGTGCAGCGTCCGCACATGGTGCAGCTGTCGAACAGGAGTTCTTCCCATTCCTGCAAATCGGCCTCGGTGACCTTGGGGCCGCCGAACATGCTCCAGGGCCACTTGGTCCTGCGGTGCGCTTTGGCCATTGGAAACAGCTTGTAAGCCGGGGTGTACTTCGGATCATTGGTCACTTCGTAAAAGTGGCAGGCGGTCGCACACTGCCCGCAGTGAATGCAGGACTCGAGGTAGGCGGCCAGGTTTCCGCTGTTCAGGGCCAGGAACTTGTTGGCAGCGGCCTGGGCGTCGGAGGCTTGCCGGGTGTTTTGATTGCTCACGTTACCTTCACCTCTATATGTTCTTCACCATCGGGATCCATCACGTGGACCGCGCAGGCGATGCAGGGATCGAAGCTGTGGATCGTCCGCTGGATCTCCAGGGGCTGATCGGGTATCAACAGGTCATGGTTGTCCATCAGGGCGGCCTCGTAGGCGCCTGGCTGTCCGGACGGGTCACGCGGACCGGCGTTCCAGGTGCTGGGCACCACGGCCTGGTAGTTGTCGATCTTCTTGTCCTTGATCACGACATAATGCGCGAGTCCGCCGCGCGGCGCTTCCATGAAGCCCACGCCCTTGCACTCTTTCGGCCAGGTCGACGGATCCCACATTTCCTCGCTGTGCACTGCCAGGTCGCCGGCCTTGATGTTGGCCATCAGCTTGTCCAGCCAGATCGACATCTGGTCGGCGATGATCTTGGTCTCCAGCGTGCGCGCCGCGGTGCGCCCCAGGGTCGAGAACATCGCGGTGAGCGGCACATCCAATTGGTTCAGCACGGCTCCGGCCAGTTCCTGTGTCGGCTCATGGCCGGAAGCGTAAAGCATCAGCACGCGGGCCAGCGGGCCCACCTCCACCGCGTTTCCGCGCCAGCGCGGCGCCTTCAGCCAGGAATAGCTGGCATCGACATCGAGGTATTCATAAGGCGGTTTCGGGCCGGTGTAGTTCAGGTTGGTCTGGCCTTCGTAAGGATGCAGGCCGGAATTTTTGCCGGTGGAGTAGTCATACCAGGAACGGCCGACAAATTCCTGGATCTGGCTGGGGTCGTTCATGTCCACCTCGTGGATGGTCGACAGGTCGCGGTCCAGGATCACACCGCTGGGAATCATCCAGGTGGTCGGGTCGTCCAGGCCTTCAGACGGGAAATCACCATAGGTCATGAAATTGCCCAGGCCTTCGCCGCGTGAGAACCAGTCCTTGTAGAAGCTGGCGATCGCGATCGTGTCCGGCACATAAACCTGGTCAACGAACGAGCGCATGCGGTCGATGATGTCGCGGATCTGGCCAAAGGCGACGATGTTGGCCGCGGTTGCCGAGGAGCCGCCGGTGGCCGAAGAGGGGTCGTTACTGATGGGTGAAGGCGCACCGCCGACCAGGAAGTTCGGGTGCGGGTTCTTGCCGCCGAAAATGGTGTGGATCTGCACCACGTCGCGCTGCCATTCCAGCGCGTCCAGGTAGTGCGCCACGGCCATCAGGTTCGCCTCCGCAGGCAGGCGGTAATCGGGGTGGCCGTAATAACCGTTGGCGAAGATGCCCAACTGGCCGCCTTCGACAAACGTCTGCAGTTTCTTCTGCACGTCCGAGAAGTAACCGGGGCTGGATTTCGCATAGCCGGAAATCGACTGCGCCAGTTCCGAGGTCGCTTTCGGGTCTGCCGACAGGGCTGATACCACGTCGACCCAGTCCAGTGCATGCAGGTGATAAAAATGCATCACGTGATCGTGCACGTACTGGGCAGCGATCATCAGGTTGCGGATCAGTTGCGCGTTTGGCGGAATCTGGTAACCCAGTGCGTTTTCAACCGCCCGGACCGAGGCGATGCCATGCACCAGGGTGCACACGCCGCAGATGCGCTGGGCAAACGCCCACGCGTCGCGCGGGTCGCGGCCCTGCAGGATCAACTCGATACCGCGGACCATGGTGCCGGAACTCCAGGCG
>JAHEFT010000098.1 GCA_024640025.1 Chromatiales bacterium | reverse complement strand
ACACCCGACCTACGCATTACGAATGCGTTGCTCTACCAGCTGAGCTATGCCGGCCCTTGAAGGGCGGCCAGTATATTCAAAACCCTCTTCCGGCACAATACCGGGCCTTGTTCCTACCCCGACTGGGGAACATTCCGACATCAACATAAGCGCTTGTCCGATTCCCGGAAAACGCTATCCCGGGGAGAATCACCCCATGTCCATTTCGCGCAACCAGGTGAACTGACGATGAGCAACTTCAGACAGCGACTTCAAACCGGTTTTTCGATGGTCGAACTGGCGGTGGCGACCGCCGTGTTCTCAATGGGGCTTGGGAGCCTTTCGATGATGATGCTGGCATCGCTGCACGGAACAGCCGAGGCCCGCCACCGAACGATTGCAACAGCGCAGGCCAACTCCCTGGCCGAGATGATTGCCATGCAGGCCGATGCTTACGACCACTACGTCAATCCACCAGGCGCCGATGCGCTTGCATGCAATGAGGACTTTTGCCGGGATGAGGCCCTGGCCGCCTCGAATATGCTGTCGTGGCAGGGGCGCCTGGGCCAGGAACTGCCAGGCTCCGCTGGTCTTGTCTGTTTCGACAGCACACCGGATGATGGAACCATCAAAGATCCTTCCTGTGATGGCGGCGGCGCCCTGGTCGTGAAGATTTTCTGGACCGAATCCCGCCACGAGAATGCTGAAGATGGTGGGCGGAGACGGGTCGTTTCCCGGCTTCCATGGTAGCGCCCTGCTCTCAGAGTAAGGCCGGTGACGGATTCGCCAGCGGTATGACGTTGTTGGAACTGGTCATTGCCCTGGCCCTGACCGCGATACTGGTTCTGAGCCTGGTACAAATCGCCGCTGCGGCCAGTGCTTCAACCCAATTGCAGAGAAACCAGGCCCAGCTGCAGGAAAATGTCCGGCTTGCCATCATCGTCCTGACCAGGGTGGTACACCGCACCGGATTCAATCCTCAACCCTGGAACACCCAATTTCCTCCACTGGGCATCGCTGAAACGTCAATGGATAATGTTTCGGCCGCGAGCGACCGGCTTGTAGTTCGTGACTGGTCTGACCTGAATTGTTTCGACAACCGCAATCCGGATAAGGACGCCATGGGCAATCCTCTGTTTTACATCCGGGAATCCTCATTCGACATCAACACGGACAAGAGCCTGACGCATCACTGCCGATATGGCCCGTCGTTAGTCGAACTCATTACGCAGGTCAGACGCCAGGGTTTCGTCAATGACATCGAATCCTTCCAGGTGCTTTACGGCCTCGATTCAGACCAGGATGGGAATATTGAAACCTGGGCCAGGGGCGGTGAGTGGGAGGACTCCAGGCACGTTCTGGGTGTGCAAGTTGGCCTGTTGCTTTCCAGCGAGGAAGCCGTTATGGAACCGGTTTCGCGGAGCCATGAGGTGCTGAACTCGACAATCGACAAGCGGGCTGATGGAAAACTCCGGCAGGTTTTGGAGTTCACCGCAGTCATCAAGGGCAGGACGGGGTGAAAAACCGGGGCATAGCGCTACTCACCGGACTGGTGCTGCTGGCCGCTGTCAGTCTGCTCGCCCTGAGCGCCACAACCGGAACGCTATTGCAACGCAACATGGCGATCAACTACGAAGAAAACGCTCTTGCTCTGCAGAATGCATCCGTTGCTGCCAACTATGCCCTGGCCTGGCTGAACAGCCGGGCGGTCATTGAACGGCAAAGTGGTTGCCAAATCAACTGCCTGCTCCCGGTCGGCATTCGTAATCCGGGTGAGATCCCGGACCAGCCCGAATTTGAAAGCGCCGAATGGTGGCGCAACAACGCCTTTGCCGCGGGTTTCAACCCAGAAACCGGTGAGACGAGCTTGACGCCGGACCAGGGCGCGGAACCCGCCCGCTGGATCATCGAGGAAATCCACTACATCGCTACCGGTGACAGCCGGGAAGAATACGGTGCGGAAGGCCTGGGTTATTACCGCATACTCAGCCGCGGATCCGGGCGGAATGAACGAAGCGTTGCCGTTATCGAAACGATTAATGCCCGGCCATGGGAAGGAGACTTCCAGGCAGGCGCCTATCCTCTGGACGGCCCCGACAGTGCTTTCTGCGCGCAATTCGAGTCCCGCTATGATTGCGGGAGCTTATCGTGGCGGCAGAGAAGGTGATGGGCAACCTGGGAGCAGAGGCAAGCGGCTTTTCATTGCTGGAGCTCGTGGTGGTTCTGGCCGTAATGGCCGTATTGCTCACGATTGCCGTTCCCTCTTACCAGCAATACATCCAGCGCGCCGAGAGAGCGGAGGCCATCCGACTTATGTTGGCCGTCGCCGGATGCCAGGAGCGTGTCCGAGCGGCTAACGGCCTTTATGACACGACCCAGTGCCTTGATGGTTTTGGAAGTGACGCTTATGAACTTCGTATCGATCCGGCCGAAAACACTTCAGCACCTGGGTTTGCGATAGTTGCCGTTCCGCAACGCAGCGAAGGAAACGCTTGCGGTGCTCTGGGCCTGGACCATACCGGAAGCCGCAGCATCGGCAACAAAAACGGAACGCTGTCCGCCTGTTGGGGCGGCCGGTGAATCAGGGATTGATGTTTTTCGGCATGGGCACATCCTCCGGCAGCGGCACGGACCACCCGGCGTGCACGGCCGGCCGCTCCGCGATCCTCAGGTACCAGGTCAGGACATTGGGATAGTCATTCAGATCCACGGTCTGAAATTCGTGACGCGCCACCCAGGGCCAGGCGGCGATGTCTGCAATCGTGTAATCGTCACCGACGATAAAGTCGCGCCCGGTTAACTGCCGGTTCAATACGCCGTAAAGCCGGTGGGTTTCTTTTTCGTGGCGCTCCTCGGAATAGACCGACTTGCCCCGGTTAAATTTCAGGTAATGAAGCGCGTGGCCGAGCGTCGGGCCAAGGCCGCCCTTCTGCCACATCAGCCACTGTATGGCTTCCCAGTGTCTTGCCGGCTCCTCCGGCAAAAACCGCCCGGTCTTCTCAGCCAGGTACAGAAGGATGGCGCCGGATTCCATCAACCGGATACCCGTTTCCCGGTCAACAATGGCCGGGATTTTCTGGTTGGGGCTGATCCTGGTGAATTCCGCGCTGAACTGCTCGCCCTTTCCAATGTTCACGGGGTGAACTTCGTAATCCAGACCCAGTTCTTCCAGGGCAATCGAAATTTTTCGGCCATTGGGTGTGGCCCAGGTATATAGATCAATCATGGCTTGAGATTAGCACCAGCAGAGCCATGGAGACTTGAGCCAGATCAGTCGCGGTTTTTGACCTTAATCCGCAGTTCCCGGGGCAGCGCAAACTCGATGTTTTCCGGTATGCCGGTGACCTCTTCCGCAGCCACCCCGCCCGCTTGCCTGAGGCGGTCAATCACGCCCTGGACCAGGCTTTCCGGGGCTGAAGCTCCGGCCGTGACGCCCACCGCGGAAATGCCGGAAAGCCACTCCTGCTTCACGTCTTCAGCACCGTCGACGAGGAATGCCCGGGTTCCCACCTTTTCGGCCAGCTCGCGGAGACGGTTTGAATTAGAACTATTCACCGAACCAACAACCAACACGAGATCCACCTGCCCGGCCAGGTTCTTGACGGCATCCTGACGATTCTGGGTCGCGTAACAGATGTCATCATGTTTCGGTCCGGATATTTCCGGATACTTCTGCTGCAGAGCTGTAATTACGGCCTGGGTATCGTCCACCGAGAGCGTGGTCTGGGTGACATAGGCGATATTGTCGGGGAATTTCACTTCCAATTGGGCAACGTCTTGCGGATTTTCCACCAGGTAAATGTTGTTTCCCTGCGGCGGCTTTTTTAACCATTGCCCCAGCGTGCCCTCCACCTCCGGGTGCCCCGCATGCCCAATCAGCACGACTTCCCGGCCAGCCTTGCAGTGCCGCGCGACCTCCATGTGAACCTTGGTCACCAGCGGGCAAGTGGCGTCGAAGACCTGCAGACCCCGCCCTCCGCCTTCCTTGCGAACCGCCTTGGACACGCCGTGAGCACTGAAAATGACGGTGGCATGGTCGGGAACCTGCTGCAGTTCATCGACGAATACCGCACCGGCGGCCGCCAGACGGTCAACGACGAAACGATTATGCACGACCTCGTGCCTGACGTAGATCGGCGCCCCGAACAGCTCCAGCGCCCGCTCGACAATTTCAATCGCACGGTCCACGCCGGCACAGAAACCCCTGGGATTGGCGAGCAAAATATCCATCAGGACTGCTCCACCTTGCGACGGCTCAATAGCAGCATATCAATTAGCAACAACACCACTCCGCAGGTGATGGCGGAATCTGCGACGTTGAAGGCCGGGTAGTGCCAGCTCCGGTAATAGACATCGATGAAATCGACGACATAACCGAGTTGCACCCGGTCCACCAGGTTGCCAATGGCTCCACCCAGGATCAGGGCGAGACCCAGCCCCGTGACCCATTCCTGCCGGGGAAGCCTGAGCAGCCAGACCAGCAGCACCAGGCTGACCCCTGACGAAAGCACGATAAAAAACCAGCGTTGCCAGCCGCCGGCGTCACTCAGAAAACTGAAAGCAGCTCCGTAATTGTGCGCCAGGGTCATGTTCAACCAGGAAAATACTTCAACCGGGCGGTACAACTCCAGCGCCTCGCTGGCCAGCGCCTTGGTGTGCCAGTCAAACAGGATCACCAGCGCCGTGACCGCCAGCCACAACCACGGGTATGGCGGAAAGCCGGAACGTTCAGTCAGGTTTGTCTGATTCTTCACCATGGTTAGTTCAGGCCACCCGGCGGGTTTCCCCTGCTCCGATTACATTCTCGACACAACGGCCGCAAAGCTCCGGGTGTTCCGCGTCGGAACCGACGTCTTCCCGGTAGTGCCAGCAGCGCACGCATTTTTCGTGTGCGGAAGGTGTAACCTGCAGCGCCATTTCGCCCTCCTCCAGACGAATGCGCTCGGCCGCCGCTGGCGCCGCATCCAGGTCGTCAACTCGGGCTTCCGAAGTCAACAGGACAAAACGAAGTTCATCGCCCAGTGAATCGACCGCTTCGCGCAAAGCTCCGCTCAGCCACAAATCGACTTCAACCGCTAATGAAGAACCGGCTTTGCCATCACGGCGGACGGTTTCGATGGACTTGCTCACCGCGTCGCGCACCTGGACGACCCGGCGCCAGCGATCGCGTTCGGCTGCGGCATTATCCATTTCAAACAATCCGTCGTACCAGGTTTCCAGGAACACGCTGTTACTGCGCTCACCCGGAACCTGTTGGTGAATCTCTTCAGCGGTGAAACTCAGCACCGGGGCAATCCACAGGGTCAGGGCCTCGAGCACATGATACATCGCGGTCTGGGCCGACCTGCGGGCCCGGCTGTCATAACCGGTGGTGTAGAGCCGGTCCTTGAGGATGTCCAGGTAAAACGCACCCATTTCGAAGGCGCAGAAATTGTGCACCTTCTGGTAGACCTGCAAGAACTGGAAGTCGTCGTAGGCCAGTTTGACCTGCTCCTGGAGCTGCCAGGCGCAATCAACCGCCCAGCGATCCAGCGGCAACATTTCCGACGGCTCAAGTACCTGGTCCGGACTGAAACCGTCCAGGTTACCGAGCAGGAATCTCGCGGTGTTGCGGATCCGGCGATAGGCGTCTGAGACACGCTTGAGAATTTCGTCGGAAACACTCATTTCCCCGCGGTAATCGGCGGCCGCCACCCACAGTCGCATGACGTCCGCACCCAGGCTGTTCATTACGGTCATTGGCGAGACAACGTTGCCCATGGACTTGGACATTTTCTTGCCTTCAGCATCCACAACGAAGCCATGCGTCAGGACCTCGCGGTAAGGCGCTTCACCGTGCATCGCCACCGAAGTAAGCAGGGATGACTGGAACCATCCGCGATGCTGGTCGGAGCCTTCAAGATACAAAGCCGCGGGTCGCTCAAGATCATCCCGCTCATCCAGGACACAGTGATGGGATACGCCCGAATCGAACCAGACGTCCAGGATATCCGTCACCTGCTCCCAGGCCCCCGGGTCGACACCCAGTTGTTGGTAAATGTCATCGGAGTACCAGCAATCAACCCCGTTCTCCTGAACCATTCCCGCAATCTTTTCCATCAAGGCGAGCGTATCGGGGTGCAATTCACCCGATTTCGGATCGACAAACAAGGTGATCGGCACGCCCCATGTGCGCTGGCGGGAAATGCACCAGTCGGGCCGGTTTTCCACCATGCCCCTGATCCGTTCTTCACCCCAACCGGGAATCCAGTTGACCGAGCCGATGGCGGCCAGGGCCTGTTCGCGCAAGCCGGCCTGTTCCATGCTGATAAACCATTGGGGCGTTACCCGGAACGCCGTGGGGGTCTTGTGCCGCCAGCAGTGCGGGTAACTGTGCTCGAACGGCTCGACAAAAAGCAGGGCGCCATTTTCACGCATCACGTCAAGGACGTGATCGTTGGCGGCCCAGACCCACTCGCCGGCAAAAATCTCGACGTTGTCCAGGTAGCGCCCGTCCCCGCCGACCGGGTTGGTGACCGGCAGGTCGTATTCACGCCCGACCAGGAAATCTTCCTCGCCATGGCCGGGCGCGGTGTGAACGGCTCCGGTACCCGCCTCGGTGGTGACGTGATCACCCAGGATCACCGGGACTTGTTTCGTGTAGAACGGGTGACGAAGGCGCATGTGCTCAAGCACCGCTCCGGGCGCTGAGCCCAGTTCCCGTAACTGTTCCAGCCCGATTCGTGATGCGACGGTTTCCACCAGGTCGCGGGCCAGGACCAGGGCCAGGCGCCGGTTACCGATGACACCGGAAACCAGCACGTACTCCAGTTCCGCGTGCAGCGCCACGGCTTCATTGGCCGGCAGGGTCCAGGGAGTCGTCGTCCAGATCGGAATGCCCGCTTCAGCGTCGATGGCGCCGGCGCCAAACGCCTTGAACAGGGCGGCGGTATCCACCGCCGGGAACAGAACGTCGATCGCAGGTGAAGTCTTGTCCTGATACTCGATTTCAGCCTCGGCCAACGCCGAACCACAATCGAAACACCAGTTCACCGGCTTGGCGCCCTGTAGCAAGTGCCCGCCCTCGATGATCGAGGCCAGCGCCCGAATCATGTCAGCTTCGTAAATGAAATTCTTCGTGGTGTAGGGATTGTCCCAGTCACCCAACACTCCCATGCGGCGAAAACCCTTTCTCTGCAGATCGATCTGGCGCTCGGCATAATCCCGGCATTTCTGGCGGAAAGTCACTGCATCGACCTTGTGACCGACCTTGCCGACCTTTTTTTCCACCTGCAGTTCAATCGGCAAACCGTGGCAGTCCCAACCCGGAACGTAAGGGGAATGAAATCCCGCCAGCAGGCGTGACTTGACGACCATGTCCTTCAGAATCTTGTTGACCGCGTGCCCCATGTGGATATCGCCATTGGCGTACGGCGGGCCGTCATGAAGAATCCATGCAGGCCGACCGGCGGTATGTTGCTGGATTTTCTGATAAAGGCCGTCGTCTTCCCAGGCTTTGACCATGATGGGTTCACGATTCGCCAGGTTGGCTTTCATCGCAAACGCCGTTTTCGGCAGGTTGATTGTGTCCTTGTAGTCCATTCTTATTCGCTTTTCCTAAGTTTAATCCGGGGGCGTCCCGGATTCAGCCAGGCGCCGCCTTGCTTCCTGTTCATCCCGTTTCATCTGGGCGACGAGATCATCGAGACTCCCGAAGTTCAGTTCATCCCGTAACTTTGCCACAAATTGAACCTCGAGGCGCTGTCCGTAGAGGTCCTGGTCAAAATCAAAAAAATGGACCTCCAGAAGGGGTTCTTTACCCCCGACCGCAGGCCTGCGGCCCAGATTTGTCACCGCCGGCAGCCACGGCCCGCCTGCCACCCGGGAAAAAGCCGCCAAGACACCGCCGAGGGCGCTCGGCTCAGCGCGAATGGCCAGGTTGGCCGTCGGAAACCCCAGGGTTCTACCCAGGCCCGCCCCGCGGATTACATGCCCTTCCATCCGAAACGGCCGGCCGAGCCGCTCAGCCGCCGCGGCAAAGTCACCGGTTGCCAGTTTCGCCCGAATTCCACTGCTGGAAATCCGTTCACCCTCAAAAAGAACGGGCGGCACGGTCTCGACATCAAAACCCAGTTCGCGGCCCAGGACCCCGAGTCTCTCGACATCGCCTTCCTGGTTGCGGCCGAAACGGAAATCATCCCCCACGACGACGGCCTTCGCGTTCAGTTTCCGGGCCAGCACTATTTTCGCGAAATCCTGCGCAGACATCGCTGCAAGCCCGTGGCCAAACCGCATCAGCCAGGTCACATCCACGCCATGGGAGCGCAGCAAATCCAGTTTCTGGTAAACGGTCGAAAGCCTTGCTGGTGCATGCTGTGGGCGGAAAAACGCCTGCGGCAATGGTTCGAAAGTGACAACGGCCACCGAATGAGCATCGCCAGCCAGTTGCCTGCTGCGCTTGACGAGGGCCTGGTGCCCAAGGTGAATCCCGTCGAAATTCCCAATGGCCACAACAGAAGTCCCGGAGAAGCGAGTCCCGTTTTTCCATTCCGGCCTGTTTCTGATCACTCGCATGTTGCTGATTGCATGCCGCAAAAACTTGTAATTATAACAGCGCCGGACCGAAAAAATCGGTTTCCGGCAAGCGGTTCAGGAAGCCCCTTTTTCCAGGTGGTGTTTACGCAACCCTCCGGCCAGGACCGCCATACCGTAGACAACGATTCCGAGAGCGATAAGCCCGGTCAGCCTCATGGCGCGGCCCAAAGCCGGCGCGTCGGCCCACTGGCCGATCTCTCCAAATTGCCACCAGAGCGCAGCTGCCATGACCGCACACCCGGCCAGTACGGCGAAACTCACCCGGCCCCAGCCCTTTTCCGGATGGTAGGCACCCTGTTTCCTGAGCCCCCGGAACAGCATGATGGCATTCATGTAGGCCGCAGCTGAACTGGCCAGGGCCAGCCCTGTGTGCGGGCCTTTGAAAGCCAGGGCCAGCAGGATGCCCACAAAGATGAAATTCATCGCCATGTTCGACACCATGGCGATAATCGCAATTTTCACGGGTGTCTTCGTGTCCTGGCGGGCGTAAAAACCGGGCGCCAGAACCTTCACCGCGATAAACGCCGGCAATCCGATGGCATAGGCGGAAAGGCTGAGAGAAGACATTTCCACGTCATTGAGCTGAAACGCCTCGTACTGGAACAGCGTGATCAGGA
>JAHEFT010000148.1 GCA_024640025.1 Chromatiales bacterium | reverse complement strand
TTGTGCAGGGCACTTATGAGACTTTTGCCGAGTGCGCACGCCAGCACTTCAATGGCAGCTTACGCGGCCGCTTGACGGTCACTGCCGGGCTCGGCGGAATGGGCGGAGCCCAGCCGCTGGCCTGCACGATGAACGAGGGAAACTGCCTTGCCGTGGAAGTCGATCCGTGGCGCATCCAGCGCCGGGTGGAAACGGGCTATTGTGACCGCATGGCCAGGAGCCTCGACGAAGCACTCGACATTTTTGCAAGCTCCAAAGAACCGGTGTCGGTGGGCCTGCTGGGTAACATTTCCGAGGTCCTGCCGGAGCTGGTGCGGCGAAACATCACACCGGACATTGTCACCGACCAGACCTCGGCCCACGATCTGCGCGAGGGATACATCCCGATGGGTTACTCGCTGGAAGAGGCCGCCCTGCTGAGGGCGTCCGATCCGGAAAGCTACGACAACAAGGTGCTGGATTCGATGGTGGTGCATGTGCGGGCCATTCTTGAATTGAAATCACGCGGGGCCATCTGTTTCGATTACGGCAACAACCTGAGGGGACAGGTTGCAGACTTCCGTAACATGCCGGAAGCATTCGATTTCCCGGGTTTTGTACCCGCTTATATCCGTCCGTTGTTTTGCCGCGGGGCCGGGCCTTTCCGCTGGGCCGCGCTGTCCGGTGACCCGGATGACATCCGCGTCACCGATGAGGCCATCCTGGAACTGTTCCCGGAGAAAGCGGCATTGCGCCGATGGATCGAAAAAGCACAGCGGCAAATCAGCTTCCAGGGCCTGCCTGCGAGAATTTGCTGGCTGGAGTACGGCGAACGCGCAAAAGCAGCGCTGAAATTCAACGAACTCGTCCGCGAAGGAAAAATCAAGGCGCCCATCGTGATCGGCCGCGACCACCTCGACACCGGTTCGGTGGCCTCACCCAACCGCGAAACCGAATCCATGCTGGACGGTTCCGACGCGATCGCTGACTGGCCGTTATTGAACGCCTTGCTCAACACGGCTTGCGGCGCCAGCTGGGTATCCATACATCATGGCGGCGGGGTTGGCATCGGTTACTCGCAACACGCTGGCATGGTCTGTGTGGCCGACGGCACCGAGATGGCCGACAGGCGATTACAAAGAGTGCTGACCGCCGACCCCGGCACCGGCGTGATGCGCCACGCGGACGCCGGTTACCAGGAGGCCATCGACATCGCCAACGAAAGGGGTGTAGACCTGCCTATGATTAACGGCAAGTGACGCCCGTGAGCGCCGTCAAACTTCGCCTGGATCATTTGTACGATGATCTGGGCCAGAGCATGTCCGCATTGCGGAAACAGTCCTCGGCCGTCACAAAATCACGCCAGATCGTCGAAAGTGCATTGCTCGATGGTCTCGCACACTACGGCATTAATACCGGGTTTGGCGTGCTGGCCAACAAGCGTATATCCAGCGAAGACCTGGCCGTATTACAGAAAAACATATTGCTGAGCCACGCTTGTGGTGTGGGTGAGCCGGTGCCGCCGGCAATTACCCGGTTGATGCTGCAACTCAAGATACACTCGCTCAGCCTGGGTTACTCCGGCGTTTCCGAGCAGACTTTCATGAAGCTCCTTGAACTGGAGGAGCGCGGTGTGCTGCCGTGGATACCCAGCCGTGGCAGTGTCGGTGCGTCGGGTGACCTCGCACCGCTTGCGCATATGTGTTTGCCACTGATTGGCCGAGGCGAGGTATGGGACGAATCCCTGTCCATCCGGATTCCCACCGCCATGGTATTGGAAGAAAAGGGTATCGAGCCGATCAATCTGCAGGCGAAAGACGGTTTGGCGTTGATCAATGGCACCCAGATGATGCTCGCATACGGTGCATACGTGCTGGAACGGACACTTGTCTTGCAAAGGGAGGCCGATTTGCTCGCCGCGATGAGTCTTGAAGCATTGCAGGGAAGCGCCGTGCCCTTCGATAAACGGATACATGCCATCAGGCCTCACCTGGGACAGCAGACGGTTGCAGCCAATATCAGGAAGCTGCTCGAGGGCAGCGAAATCCTTGCCTCCCATCGCGATTGTGGAAAAGTTCAGGACCCTTACAGTCTGCGCTGCGTGCCGCAGGTCCATGGCGCCAGCAGGGATGCCTTGACCTATGCCCGCCAGTGCATCGAAACGGAACTGAATTCAGTAACGGACAACCCGTTGGTTTTCGATGAGGGGGTTATTCTTTCAGGCGGGAATTTTCACGGCCAGCCATTGGCGCTGGCAATGGACTTCGCCGCCATAGCATTGGCTGAACTGGGAAGCATTTCCGAGCGTCGAACCTATCTGTTGCTTGAAGGCCACGATGGTTTGCCAAAGCTGTTGATGCACGATACCGGCGTCAACTCCGGGTTCATGATCCCGCAATATACCGCCGCTGCGCTGGTTTCCGAGAACAAGGTGCTGTGCCACCCTGCCAGCGTCGATTCCATCCCCACCAGTCTCGGCCAGGAGGATCATGTCAGCATGGGTTCTATCAGTGCTTTCAAATTGCTCTCTGTATTGAACAACGTTGAACGGATCCTGGCGGTCGAACTGCTAACATCGGCGCAAGCACTCGACTTCCGTGGCGCGCTTAAGCCGGGTCACGGCGTTTCACTCGCCCATAAAGCCCTGCGCACCGAAATCCAACATGCCGAACAGGACTACGAGGTGAGAAATGACC
>JAHEFT010000147.1 GCA_024640025.1 Chromatiales bacterium | reverse complement strand
TTCTTCGGGCACCAGGATGGCGGTCCAGCCCATCTCGACCATTTCAGCCCAGAGCTCGCGGGAGAAACCATCGCTGTTGCCGCTGTCGCGTATTTCTCTCAGGTGGCTGACGGGTGCGCGTCCCTGCAGGAAGTCGCGCGCTGCGTCTTTCAGCATCACCTGTTCTTCGTTCAGTACCAGTGCCATGATGGTTCCTCTTTAACCGGGTAAGCCAAGAATGCGCTTGG
This sequence comes from Chromatiales bacterium, assembly GCA_024640025.1. Taxonomy (GTDB): domain Bacteria; phylum Pseudomonadota; class Gammaproteobacteria; order Xanthomonadales; family SZUA-36; genus JAHEFT01. Next base: position 2,452 of record JAHEFT010000147.1, on the reverse strand, counting down.
CCACGATGTTCAGCTGGATTTCTGATGTGCCGCCTTCGATCGAGTTGCCCTTGGTGCGTAACCAGGACTTGGGCAGATCGCCGTGACGGCTGTCTCCGCCTTCCCAGACCAGGGCGTCACTGCCGCCGATACTCATCAGTAGCTCGTAGCGGCGCATGTTCAGTTCGGTGCCGTAGTACTTGAACAGGGATGCGATGGCGCCCAGGCTGACCCCGGCTTTCACTTCATCGCGCGCCCGCTCAATCGTGTATTCGAGGCAGTGCGCATCGATTTCGAACCGCGCGATATCCGCGCGCAACATGCTGTTGTGCAGAATGCCGTTTTCAGTGCCGAGGGTGTGAACCGCCGTTTTGCTGACGGGGACACTGCCGGCAACGGAAATTCCCATGCCTGCGATCATTTCGCGTTCATGGGAGAGCAGATACTTGGCAACAGTCCAGCCCTTGTTCAGTTCGCCGACGACCTGGTCCTTTTCAACCCGCACATTCTCAAAAAACGTCTCCGTGAAAGGGGATTTGCCGCTGATCAGTTTGATCGGGCGGGTCGAAACGCCGGGCGTCGCCATGTCGAACAGCACAAAACTGATGCCATCGTATTTCCTGGCCTCGACGTCGGTGCGCACCAGGCAGAACATCCAGTCGCCGAGGTCTCCGTAAGAGGTCCAGACCTTTGAACCGTTAAGGATAAAGTGATCGCCCTTATCTTCTGCACGCGCCTGCAGGCTGGCCAGGTCGGATCCGGCGTTCGGTTCGCTGTAACCCTGGGCCCAGCGGATTTCACCCCGAATGATGGGAGGCAGGTGCTGCTTTTTCAGCTCTTCGGAACCGAACTTGAGCAAAGCCGGGCCCAGCATGGAAATGCCGAAGCTCATCAGGGGCGGACGTGCGTGGATCCTGGCCAATTCCTCTTTCAGTATTTTGGCCTGTTCGCGATTCAGGCCGCCCCCGCCATACTCCTTTGGCCAGCTTGGTACGGTCCAGCCCTTGCCGGCCATGCTCTCCAGCCAGAGTCGCTGGTCATCGCTCTGGAATTGGTAATCCCGGCCGCCCCAGCAAACATCGGCCTCGGACCGGTAGGGGTGGCGCATCGATTCGGGGCAATTGGCTTCGAGCCAATCGCGTACTTCCTGCCTGAAAGATTCCGGATTATTCACTGGTTTTTTCCGTCGTTTGATGAATGAGTTGGATGGTTGTCATGGGTGCGCAACCACGCATCGAGAACCCGAGTATAGCCAGAATAATTGTGCACTGCAAAAACTATTTGGACCCTTATAATAAAGCTCTGAATTGTTGTAAAAAGGCCCTCTTATCGTGGAAAAAAGTGATGTGGAAGCCGAACTCAGGAAGACACTTGAGACGACCGAAGACAGCAAGCGCCCGGATGCTGTAGCCCGTCGCCGGGCCCGGGGGTACCGCACGGCGCGTGAAAACCTCGAGGACCTGTGCGACCCGGGGTCGTTCGTTGAATACGGCCAATTGGCGGTTGCCGCCCAGCGTCAACGCCGTGACCTGGACGATTTGTGTGCCAATACCCCGGCTGATGGGATCATTACCGGCCTGGCGACCGTCAATTCGAGCCTCTATGGCGATGACAACAGCCAGGTGGCCATCGTCGTCAACGATTACACGGTGCTGGCAGGGACACAAGGCTACTTTCATCATAAAAAGCTGGATCGCATCCTCGGGATTGCCGTGCGCCAGGGGCTTCCCGTGGTGATGTATACGGAGGGCGGGGGCGGCCGGCCGGGCGACACGGATGTCACGACCCAGATTGCCGGACTGAACCTGCCGACTTTCGCTCTGTGGGCCGGCATGGCAGGCAAGGTGTTGCGTATTGCAGTAAACAACGGATTCTGTTTTGCCGGAAACGGAGCGCTGTTCGGCTGTGCAGACATTCGAATTGCTACGCGCTCCTCCTGGATCGGCATGGCCGGGCCGGTCATGATCGAAGGAGGGGGTCTGGGCAGTTTCAAGCCAACGGAGATCGGACCGGTCGATGTCCAGGCCGAAAACGGCGTTGTCGACCTCGTCGTTGATGATGAAGCGGAGGGCACAGAACGCGCCCGGCAACTGCTGGGTTATTTCCAGGGAAAACAAGCCGGCTACGATTGTGCCGACCAGTCCGGGTTGTCAGGCCTGATGCCGGCGGACCGGCGCTACTCCTATCATGTCAGGCAAGTCATCCAGACCCTGGCCGACACGGGTTCGTTGCTGGAATTGACCCGGGCTTTCGGCAGCGCGATCGTGACCGGTTTTCTGCGAATTGAAGGCAGGCCAATGGGCCTGGTCGCCAATGACTGCCGGGTGCTTGGTGGTGCGATCGATAGCCGGGCCGCGGAAAAGGCGGCCCGGTTCATGCGCCTGTGTTCAAATCACGGCCTGCCATTGCTGTCGCTGTGCGATACGCCCGGTTTCATGGTGGGCCCTGAAAGCGAGAATGAAGGGGCCGTTCG